>CAVHML010000264.1:0-2047 GCA_963636905.1 bacterium | reverse complement strand
AAAAGGTAAATCCGCGACACATTATCCCTATGGACAAGACAAATTCAACAATAAAGCACCTCGTCGTGGCGACGCTATTAGCGCTGTTGCCGGCATGGGCTGTGGCGCAAACGGCCCAGGACACCATCTGTAAGCTCAAGACAATAGCGTTGCCGTTGCTTGAAATAGAGACGGAAGGCCACGTCAACCCTACTTTCACCCCGATATATCCGCCCGAAGGATGTATGGGATTGGGCATCACTGGCAACGATTATGTGGCCGGACGCTTGCAGATGACGCTGCTCGACTCTACTCTCTATGACAGCGGCGACTACGTAAAGGACAAGTCGGGGCTGAGGATAAAGGTGCGCGGCAACACTTCGGCGGTGTATTTCAGGCAAACACCATACAAGTTGAAGTTGTCGAAAAAGGCGGATTTGCTGTTGCGTGGCGACAAAGAGAAGAAGAACAAGAACTGGGCGTTGCTAAGCACGCAGCTCACGGACAACCTGTTCTTCACCATCGCTGGACTGGAAGCGGCACGCATAGTGGGCATGCCGTGGGAACCCGAAGCGCAGTTTGTCAACGTTGTGCTCAACGGACACTACATCGGACTGTACAATCTGGTAGAAACAATTGAACGTGCCGACTCTCGAATAAAGACCGAGGACAGCGGCTTTGTGATTGAGAACGACGCTTATTGGTGGAACGAAGGCGACGCTTACTTCCACACAACGTACCAAAGGTCGAACATGGGCTACACGTTCAAGTATCCCGACTATGAGGATATTGACTCGCAACGGGTGGCTCAGATAAAGAATGTCATGGAAACGGCGGAGGATGCCTTGTGGAACGGTGGCGAAGTTGACGAGTATTTCGACTACATATCGTTTGCAAAGTGGATACTCGCCCACGACCTTCTCGGTACCATGGACGCTGGCGGAACGAACATGTACTATGTGATGGAGGCGACAGATTCAGCAGGCAACGCCCTCAAACCGTTGCAGGCGGGACCGTTATGGGACTTCAGTGCCATCTTCGGCTCGTCGGAATGGAGTGCGCAACACACCATCAAAATACCGTATTTTTGGCAGTTGTTCAAGCGCGAGAAGTTCACCGGCGAGTACATCCAGCGTTTCAACGCTCTGAAATCCACATTCGTGAGTGACATCACCAACCGTTTCGACAGCCTCAATGCCGCATGCGGAGAGGCCATAAGCCAAAGCATAGACATCGACAACTGCGACTATTCGGGCGTTGACAGACAGATAAGCGAGATTATAGCGAAGTTCGCAAACCGTGTAAACGTCGTTGACAGTCTCATAAGGCGTGACTATCCAACCCTTGGCATCGAGTCTGCAACGGCACAATCCGGACAGCAAAACATTATCGCAAGGCGCATCGACATGGCCGGGCGTGACTTCACTGGCATCGACACAAGGGCGTTGCCAAGTGGCATTTACATTGAAAAGCGAGCCGATGGAAGCGTGCGGAAGCGCATCGTTGTCAACAAAGGACGATTCTAAAGAGAATGAAAAGAGTTGCCATATAGAACATCCAACGCCTATGAGTGGCTGTGAGAAACAAGTTGGTATGATTTTATCATTACTAAACAAGACTAACCAAGGTGGGGCGATGAAATACCCACAGCAAAAACGAATACGGTCATGAAGAAGAAACAGATTCTTATCGCTTTGTTTTCATTGATAGCTACCCTGACCGCCACAGCGGATGGGCGCAAGTCGTGCATAGATGAAGGCTGGAAATTCCATTATGGTCAGGCACCCGAGGCCGTCGATGCCGATTATGACGACTCTGCGTGGAGAACCCTTTCGCTGCCCCACGACTGGAGCGTGGAGACTGAAGCTGCGGAGGCTGCCGGTGGCGAACACATAGGTCCGTTCTCACGCAGTAGTGTGGGCGGAAACTCCACGGGACAGACCGTTGGCGGCGAGGGATGGTATCGCAAGCGGTTTACTCTCAATCGGGAGGACAAGGGCAAGCGCATCATGCTCTACTTTGAAGGAGCGTACAACCACTCCACGGTGTGGCTCAACGGCCGCAAGGT
>CAVHML010000263.1:0-2072 GCA_963636905.1 bacterium | reverse complement strand
TTCTTCACTCATCACTCTTCACTCAAATAAATTCTTCGTTCTTCACTTTCATTCCCTATGCAGAGCGTTACTTTTAATCCTTTTTGTTTGCAAACAAGTATTATTATTCGTACCTTTGTAGTGTTGACAGAACAGACATGGTATGAAGAAATACAAAGTCAAGGAGGTGCTGAAGATGCTGGAACAGGACGGATGGTATATGGCACGGTGCAAGGGCGACCACAGGCAATACAAACATCCGACGAAGCCCGGAACGGTGACGGTAATGGGCAAGGAGAGCGAGGTGTTGAACCAGTTTCTGCTTAACAGTATCTGGCATCAGGCAGGGTGGAGATAGCCGTCCTGCTCCAGTACAGGCGTTGACTTACTTTTCTGCATACCATAATAATAGAATGCCTAATTAAAACAGAATAGCGATGGAAAAGATTACGGTAAATGTGGCATGGTGCGACAAGAATTTCGGCGGCTCATTCGGCGACAACGTGCCGGGTGCGGTGGTGTTTACCGCACGCACCTTTGCGGAGCTGCAACAGGTAGCAAAGGAGACTTTGGATTTTCACGTCAACGGCATGGTCGAGGACGGCGAGGCTGTGCCTGACTGGCTGAGGTCGGGCGACTACGAGTTTGTGTACAGCTATGAGGATGCGGCGGCTCTGCTCCACGCCTACGAACCGTATGTCTCTCTGGCAGCCATCAGCCGCGCGTCGGGCATCAACCAAGGCTTGCTGTCCCATTACGCAAACGGCATCAAGAAGCCGCGCCCGGAACAACGCCGCCGCATTGTTGACGGCTTGCATAAGATTGGCAGCGTGCTGGCCTCGGTGTCGCTCTGACATGCGGGGCAAACCCTTATTGGCCTGGCTACTTCAAGCACAGACCATCAACCCCATCGGACATGACGCCTGGTGAATTTATACGGGTTTACAGCAAGAATAATTTTTGGATAATTCGTGGTTCATTCACGATAATTCATGTTCTTATTATACAGGTGTGCGGTGGGACACCGCACCCATTATTAATCCGCTGAATTTAATCAGAATTTAGTCGGAGACTATACATCTGATTATATTCCGATTAAATTCAGCGGATTATTATCGGAGTGAACATTGCCCTTGGCGACAAAGGCGGCCTTAAAGGTTCTTCAAGAACTCTATTTCGAGTATCTTGATGGCATTCTTGCCGCCCGCAGTTATCTTGTCGTCATTGCGAGAGTCAAGCTCACGCACTGCGCCGAAGGCATCTTTGGTTGTGCTTGCACCAAGACTGCGTATTGTGTAGGTGCGGCTCTTGGGAGCGTTCTTCAGCGGAATATGGATGAAGCTCAACGACTTCGGAGTCCAACCTTCCCATACTTTCACGTCGCCGGCATAGACTGCTATTGGATAGGTGGTGGCGCGGAAGCCTTTCATCTTCACACAAATGTCATCAATCTGCGTGTCTTCCGTCAGCGTATAGGTTATCCACGCCTCACTGAGTTTGTTGCCACTCTCCCACGCTGTGTTCTCATAAGTGTCGAAACTGAGCTTTGGGTCGTTGCCACTGCCGCACACAGCCGAGTCAATGGGCACTTCCCTGCGCCACTGCTTGAACGAAGGCGTTGACGGAGTTTCGCCACGGTCGAGCACAGGTTTAAGACCGTCGGAAGGCATATAGGTGGTCAGTCCGTCTTTCACCTCTATCGGTTTTGTGGTAAGCGTCAGTTTAGCTTCGGGCAATCCGGCAGCTTTGGCCGTCAGAGTGACCGCTCCGGCCTTGGCCAACGAACGGAGCATGACACGGTTTACACCACATTCCACGGGCAGAGTGTCGCACAGCACATGGTTGTCCTTGCCCTTGGCCACGCCACCACGCCACTCTGCCACGCCTTTGAGGTCGAATTTCACGAGACGATTGTCGAGCGGACAGCGACGGCCTTGAGCGTCTACCACTTCCACCTGCACGAGTGCAAGGTCATTGCCGTCGGCCTTCCATCCCGTAGGATTCTCTATTGCGGAAAGCTTCAGCGCAGCCGGTTCACCAGCAGTGGCCAGTTCGTAGCGCGACTCTTCCCTACCCTGCTTGTCCAGACCTAT
>CAVHML010000262.1:0-2090 GCA_963636905.1 bacterium | reverse complement strand
CGAGCGTTCTCGGGCGCATCCTTTCTGCCAATGGTTCGGTCATGGTGCAAAGTTACTAAGAAAAGTTGGGACAAGTGACGGTAAAAGAATAACTTGGTACGATTTGAACCATGGTAAACGTATGTTACGCAAGACTTTTTCGGCTCATCTTTTTGGCTGTTTTCGTCTCTCTCATCGGTCACATAGCCCGCTATACTCCCTTTTTGAGAAACGAAGACATCTCAAAAATACAAGCCGCAAATCATACCAACTTATTTTTTACCGTCACTAAAGCAGACTTTTGAAACGCCCTGCGCAACAGCCGGACAGTCAAACCGTTGCACTTGTCCGCGACAACCCGCCCGTTTGCGTGTGCCAAACAGGCCGTTTGCGGTGCGAAAACGGACAGGTTATGGTGGCTAAACGGCCTGTTTACGGTGGCTAAACGGTTGGGTTAAAACCCTTCAACAGAACCTTTGCCCTCGAAGAGGCCGCATCTCAGTAACCCCATGTGCAGCGTCAGCGGAACATGGGTAGGGGTGTGTCATGGGGGAAATCGGCTTCGAAGATGCCGCACATAAGGCTGCACAAGCCCACTGCGCATATATGCGCCGGCTGACAGTACCCGTGTGACATCAAGTCTGCGCCGGAGAGGTATGGTGCCGGCACCGATACGTCACCCTGTCCGCAGTTGTGCGGCATCTTCGAAGCCGATGTTTGCTCCGGCAGATATACCCCATGTTCCGCTGACGCTGCACATGGGGTTACTGAGATGCGGCCTTTTCAAGGCCATTAGCACCTGTCGTACCTGTCCATACCCTTGTAGGCACTGCTGAGATGCGGCCTCTTCGAGGCCATAAGTGGCTGTCATGCCCATCCGTACCCCGACCAGGAGAACAGGGAAGCCGGGGATGCTTGGCGGCAACTGCCGGGCTATTATATATAGGTAAAGGAGTTGTCTTTTGCAGGCATGGGAGTTGCTTTTGCAACCCGTCGGGTTAGGCTGTAAAAGTACGCAACTTTATACAACAAACCATAACGTTGCATTTCTTGACGCAACCTGACATAACTTGACGGGCGTGTTTTTGCGGTTGTACCTTTGCAATGTGGACGGGGGAAAGCCGGCTCCCCGACCACAGAGAGTAAAAACAAAATTAATAACAAAAACAAAAAAGAAAGGAAACAAGTTATGATTCAGTACAAAATTTACAAGAACAACAACACGAAGTCAAGCACCGCTGGTATGTATTACGCAAGAACCGTGTGCAATGAGACAATCGACGTGGAAGGACTCGCCTCCCACATGGCGTCACACAACTCTCCGTTCTCGGAAGGGGTGATAGCAGGGGTGCTCACGGACGCTGTGGCATGTGTGAAGGAGCTGGTGCTCGACGGCAAGAACGTCAAGTTCGACGACCTGGCCATCTTCTCCTGCGGCATAACCACGAAACCTGCCGCAAGCGCAGCCGCGTTTACGCCGTCGGAAAACATCACCGAGGTGCGTCTGCGCGCCAGGGCTACGGGTACACTCCGTTCGGCCATACTGACAAGTGAGGCACGCATAAAGCAGCTCTCGAAGTATTCGGTTGACGATACGGCAGCAAGCGGCGAGTAAACCGCAAGGGTTCTGACTGAGGATGTCGGACTTGGGATGCACAGAAAAGGCTCCGGAGATTTCCTGTGCTCCCGCTTCCGACTCCCGGACAGGATTGCGGAATGACAAAGACATGATGATTTAGTGAAACTGTTGCCGTCTGCACTCCCGCAGAGGCAGACTTCTGGCAACGCGTAAAGAACAATTAAAGGAAAGAAAGGAGGAACAACGATGATAAAAGGCAACTGGAAAATCATACTGCAAGTGCTCGTATCGGTGATTACAGCCGTGGCCACCACACTCGGAGTGACGAGCTGCAAGTTCTAAATGAAGAGCAATTTCTGAATGAAGAGCAATTTCTGAATGAAGAGTGAAGAATGTGGAAATGCTGAATGAATGGTGGAGAACCAATGCAAGCATAGTTGCACATAAATTCTTCACTCTTCATTCTTAGTTCTTCATTCTTCACTCTTCACTTTCAATTGTAACAGCATTGAAATATGTGTTTAAGCCCTTT
>CAVHML010000261.1:0-2113 GCA_963636905.1 bacterium | reverse complement strand
CGCGAACTGCCGTTCGGCAAGACCACTACAACGCTCATCGACACCATTCTGCGAGCGATAGAAAAAGGCAAGATAAAGGCTCGCAAGGTGGACGACAATACCGCCGCCAAGGTGGAGATATTGGTGCATCTGGCTCCGGGAGTGTCGTCCGACAAGACTCTCGACGCCTTGTACGCCTTCTCCGACTGCGAGGTAAACATATCGCCAAACTGCTGCGTCATATCCGACAACAAACCGCAGTTTCTCTCCGTAAGCGACGTGCTGCGCCATTCAGCTGACCGCGCCAAGGAACTTATACGCAAGGAGCTGGAGATAAGACGCGGCGAACTGCTGGAGCAGCTGCACTTCAGCTCGCTCGAAAAAATCTTCATTGAGGAGCGCATATATAAGGACAGGAAGTTTGAGCAAGCCCCTAATGTGGACGCGGTGTGCGAACATATCGACGAGAGGCTCACGCCATACTATCCGCAACTGGTGCGCGAGGTGACCAAAGACGACATACTGCGGCTGCTGGAAATAAAGATGCAGCGCATACTGAAGTTCAACAAGGACAAAGCCGACGAACTGATGGCTCGCATCAAGGCGGAGATAGAACGCGTGGACCGCGATCTGGCCAACATCGTGGAAGTGACGGCCGACTGGTTTGCCTTTCTCAAGGACAAGTACGGAAAGGATCATCCGCGCCTCACAGAGATACGCAACTTCGATACCATTGAGGCCGCCAAGGTGGTGGAGGCCAACGAGAAGCTCTACATCAACAGACAAGAGGGCTTCGTAGGCACTGCGCTGAAGAAAGACGAGTTCGTTTGCAACTGTTCTGATATTGACGACATCATCATCTTCTACCGCGACGGCAAGTACAAGGTGATGCGAGTGGCCGACAAGATATTCGTAGGCAAGAACGTGATACACGTTGGCGTGTTTAAGAAGAATGACCGCCGCACGACTTACAATGTAGTTTACCGCGACGGAAAGGGGGGCTACTACTATATGAAGCGTTTCAACGTAACGGCCATCGCCCGCGACCGCGAGTATGTGCTAACACAAGGGCGGCCCGGTTCAAAGGTAGTCTACTTCACAGCCAATCCCAACGGTGAAGCTGAGGTAATAAAGATCACGCTGGAACCGTCGGAAGCCAAGAAGAAGACAAGCATCTTCTTCGACCGTGACTTCTCGAAGCTCACGATAAAAGGCAGGACTTCAAAGGGAAACATACTCACGAAGAAGCCAATACACCGTATCGGGCTGAAGAGTCACGGACATTCAACGCTCGGAGGACGCATGGTTTGGTTTGACTCCGATGTCAACCGACTCAACTACGATGAGCACGGGCGGCTCTTGGGAGAGTTCTACGACGGCGACTCTATACTCGTTGTGCTCAAAAACGGAGAGTACTACACTACGGGGTTTGACGCAAACAACCACTATGAAGACAACATTCTGCGCATAGAGAAGTATGATGAAGCCAAGGTGTGGACGGCAGTGCTCTTCGACGCCGACAATGACGGCTACCCCTACATCAAGCGTTTCCTCATGGAGGCGACCAAGCGCAAGCAGAGTTATTTGGGCGACAACGCGGCCAGTGTGCCGGTGTTGCTCACCGACCAGGTATATCCCCGCATGCTCGTCACCTTTGGCGGAGCCGACTCGTCACGCGCACCGATGGAAGTCGATGCCGAACAGTTTGTCGCCGTCAAAGGCGTGAAAGCCAAGGGCAAACGGTTGTCAACATGGCAAGTGGAGAGCATTGAGGAGCTTGAACCTCTGCGTTTCCCCGAACCGCAAGAGGAAGAAGAGCCGCAAGAGACCGATGGCGAGACGCAAGAAGAGGAGAACCTCGACCCCGACGCAGGCAAGACGGAGCAGCAGGTGATAGACGAGATAACAGGACAACTTAACCTGTTTGATACCGATGGCCAATAGGAAGATACTGGCAGCGGCAATAGCAGCGGTAGCAGCTCTGCCCATGTTGGCGCAGGTTGACTCCGTTCCGTCGCCGCAGATTACCACAACATCCTATATGATTGGCGCGGGCAAGACGCGTCTGCTCGACACCTATCTGTCGCAGGAGCATTTCAAAGGCGAAGGCTTCACCTTTCTCGCCACCCGCGAA
>CAVHML010000260.1:0-2205 GCA_963636905.1 bacterium | reverse complement strand
TGGCCAAGAGTTTACCATCGATAGTCTGAGCATAGCCAGTCAGGACTATGCCGGATTGTTTGGTCATGTCAAGGACGGCCGTGTGCGTAACGTCACGCTCACCCATGCCAGCCTTGACGCAGGCAATAACGTTTATCAAGGATTCATTGTAGGATGGCTCACGCAGAACTCGGGCAACTCTACGTGCATGAGTTATGTAGAAAACTGCTATGTGCGTGAAGGTAACTTGTTCCGTGGTAGCGATGGCGAACCGAAGTGTGTCGGTGGTATCGTGGGTAAGGTGGATATGAGCGCCGAGGTGCGCAACTGTTCCTTCCAAGGCGTCATCAAGGCACATGAGGACTATATCGGTGGTATCGCCGGCGGCATGGACTCAGGTGCTAAGATGTATAACTGTACCACCATCGGTCCTTCCACCGTTTGGGGTGACAACTACGTGGGCGGTGTAGTAGGCTACATGACCGACATCGATACCAAGATAGACAACTGCTATGCCGACCAGAGCGAAGGCCAGGTTACTATCCATGTCGAGGGTAACGGCTACTCGGGTTTGATACGCGGCTACGATGGTAGCGGTTCTACCTCTAACTCTTTGTACAGCGAAGGCAACCTCAACTATAAGTTCACAGGAAAGAAGCTCACCATCAACGGTAAGCAAGCCTCTGAGACCCACATCACGGGTGTCAGCACCCAGGGCAAAGGTACCTACTATGCCATTGTGGATATAGGAACTTCAAGCAACTACTTCACTACAGAGATAGAGAACCTATCCGGCGTGGAGACGCTCTACTTCTGGGACAACTGCAGCAATATCATCTATACCGAAGCTTGCGGATGGATAGACATGAAGATAGCCGACTATGCCTTCGACTCTAACTTCAAGGCATTGAAGTTGTACTATCACATGTTTGCCGACGACGACCACGATGTGATGCTCCGCCCAAGCGACGTGCGCCCAGCGGGCGAGAAGATGCTGGCCAACTGCCCCAATGCCAAGATCTATGTGGATGCCGAATACTATGACGACTTCTGCAACGACTCCCTTTGGAGCAAATATAAAGACAACCTTGTTCCCACCACCTCGATGCGTACCGAGGATGTGAACGCCTTGTATGGTGCACGCTATGCCTACGACCGCAACCGCGACAAGACAGGTTCTATATACAAAGTGGACAACGGCAATCTGACTGACACTCGCCAAGTGCACGTTATTGGCCCTGACGACAGTTATATAAACAGCAACAACGGTACAGTATGGATTTACCAGGATTTGGGTGAAACCTTATATTACAACACCACGAAGATATGGAACAGCTCGTTCAAGGGCAAGAACAATATCAAACAGGTGAAGTTTCAGGAAATAACCAAGTCGGGGTCAAGTGTCAGCCAGCCATTCTGCATTGAGATAGGCGACTCTGCTTTCGCAAATTGCGAGAATCTTGAACGTTTTGAGGTGGCGCTCTATTCTGATATGAATGGCGACCATGTCGAATCCCTCACCCCTAGCCAGATACCTATCGGCAAGGATGTGTTCGGAGGCAGCAAGAACATTAAGGTTTTTGTGACAAGCAACCTCTTGGATGAATTCAAGACCGACACCGTGTATGGTTGGGCGAAGTATAAGGATATTCTTTATGCGGGTGACTTCGGAAACGCCGACTTTGTGGAAGACGGAGTGATATACTCCTACTACATTTCTGCCGATGGACTGAAACAATACACCAACTCTGACAACACCACGATGGAAGAAATGCTCTCAGGATGGAACAGCCAATACCGCAATTTCTCTCCATCCAAGGTGCTTGCTTATGGTGTCAGCAGCACGGTGCGTTATATGTTTGCCTCGGGTGTGGACAAAGATGAAATCAACGATGAGAACGGAACGTTAAAACTCTACAACGACATAGGTGAGAGCAAACACTATAAGACGCTTGCGCTTTCGGCCAGCGGCTTCCAAAACCAGACATGTATCAAGTCTATAAAGTTTGAGGACATAGTGAGCAACAACTACAACACAGTGGCCGATTTCTCTCTTGTCATTCCAGACAGAACATTTGCCGGTTGTTCAGAGTTGAAAGAACTCAATATGTTCATGTGGGTCACCAAAGGTGATAACCACTATGAAGGCATCAAACCTTCTCAGGTGTTTATCGGTGAGCATGTCTTTGACGGCGTGTCAAAGGATTTCCGCATCAATGTGTTGCC
>CAVHML010000259.1:0-2337 GCA_963636905.1 bacterium | reverse complement strand
ATGCCGCAGGCTTCGAGCACGTTCGGGTCAACCATGCCGCAGCCGAGTATCTCTACCCAACCCGTATGCTTGCAGAAACCGCAGCCGACACCGCCGCATATATGGCAGGAAATGTCCATTTCCGCACTCGGTTCGGTAAACGGGAAGTAGCTGGGGCGCAAACGGATCTTCGTATCCGCGCCGAACATCTCCCTCGCAAACGACAACAGCACTTGCTTGAGGTCGGTAAACGAGACGTTCTTGTCGATGTAAAGACCCTCAACCTGGTGGAAGAAGCAGTGCGCACGCGCCGTTATGGCCTCGTTGCGATACACTCTGCCGGGGCAGATGACGCGTATCGGGGGCTGTGTGGTCTCCATTACGCGGGCCTGGACGGAGCTTGTGTGGCTGCGGAGCAGTATGTTTTTGGTAACATCGTTGGGGTTTTGCTCTATAAAAAAGGTGTCCTGCATGTCGCGGGCGGGGTGGTCAGCAGCAAAGTTCATCTTGGTGAACACGTGCAAGTCGTCCTCCGCTTCCGGCCCGTCGGCCAGTACGAAGCCCATACGCGAGAAGATGTCTATAATTTCATTGGTGACTATCGTCAGCGGATGGCGCGTTCCGAGCTTTACAGGATATGGTGTGCGGGTCAAGTCGGGCGTTTCGCCGTCGCTCTCCGCACTGTCGAACCGTTCCTTCAGGGCGTTTATGCGGTCGATGGCGGTCTGTTTCAGCTCGTTGATCTTCATTCCCACCACCTTTTTCTGGTCGGCAGCAACGTTGCGGAAGTCGGCCATAAGAGCCGTAATCTCACCCTTTTTGCTAAGATACTTCAAGCGCAGAGCCTCTATCTCGTCAACATTCTTGGCGTCAAGCCCCTGCACTTCCTTCAAAAGCTGGTTTATCTTGTCAAGTATCATCTCTTGTTTTACATTAATAAAAACGCTGCAAAGGTAGCATTTTTGTACTGAAAGAGTGCAAGAAGCCAAAATAAAGTTGTACTTTTGCGGAAATTTGATAAACGGATTCCTTACATTCCGACATTAAAGATGAACAGGTCTTTATTTGCGGCCATAGCAATTTTTGCGCTTACATTGTCGTGTGGCGGCAACAAAACGGCAAAAGGCGAGGTTGAAACCGATTCTGACAGCATAGCAACCGAGCCGGAAACAATCGACACTTTGGAGCAACTCATCTCGGAAACGCCCATGCCAAAGGCGGCAGACGAGCTGTTTGACGACTTCTTCTTCAACTTTGCGGCCAACAGAAAGCTGCAGTTGAAGCGGATAAAGTTTCCCTTGGCGGTCACTTCATCCGGCGGAAACGCGTGCTCAATCGACCGCAAAGCGTGGAAGACCGAGCACTTCTTCATGCACCAGGACTACTATACGCTGATCTTCAACAGCCGGAAACAGATGGAAACGGTGAAAGACACCAACGTCAACCACGTGGTTGTCGAGAAAATATCGCTGGAGAAAATGTCGGTAAGACAATACGTTTTCGACCGCATCAACGGCCTTTGGATGATGCAAACCATACACGACACACCGCTGACCGACAACCCCAACTCCTCTTTCCTGCACTTTTACAGGAAGTTTGCCGGCGATTCTCTCTTCCAAGTGCAGCACGTTAGCGACCCTGTGAAGTTCGTCGGGCCCGACCCGGATGACGATTTCGGCGAGATGACCGGCGTGCTTACGCCCGAAACATGGCCGGCCTTTGCCCCCGAACTGCCACACAAGACTATCTATAACATCATCTACGGACAGCCTTACCACGAGAGTCAGCGCCGTATTTTCGTGCTTCGGGGCATAGCAAACGGACTCGAGATGGAGCTGTCTTTCAAGTTTGTACACGGCAAATGGCTGCTTACCGAGTTCAACCAATAGCCTCTTCCTTGTTTAACCCATGCCTTTACGAAATCCAAACGGTGCATTTACGATGCCTAAATGGTGCATCTACGGTGTCTAAACACGGCATTTACGGTGCCTGAATGGTGCATCTACAGAACCTGACCCACAGACTCGCGATTTCAACCGCCCATACTTACAAAACGCAACTTCCCATGAAAGACTTTGCAAACCACGACCTAACGCGCCACAACACGTTCGGAATCAAGGCAAAATGCCGCCGCTTCATAGAGTTCGACAGCACCGACGACCTGCGCAATGCGCTCAACGGCCTGACCGAAAGCGACCGTCCGCTGCTCGTAATCGGTGCCGGCAGCAACCTTCTCCTGACCGGCGACTACCCAGGAACGGTGCTTCATTCGGCCATAAAGGGATGGGAAGCGCAGCCCGTAGAGGGCGGTGTGCTGCTCCGGGTGGGCAGCGGAGAGACGTGGGACGATGTGGTTGC
>CAVHML010000258.1:0-2372 GCA_963636905.1 bacterium | reverse complement strand
TTTCAGTTCCTCACCTTTCTCGTTTCCGCCCCTCTCTTCACTATATACAGTCCCTTGGGCAGCTGTTTCAGGTCGGGCGATGCCGTATTGAAGCGCGCCACGAGTGTGCCTGACAGCGTATAGACGAGGGTCTCGCCGGTGGCAGAGGTTGTGGTTGCATCGTCTATGCCGGTGAGATGGCCGATGGTAAACGTCAGGTAGTTGTAGCCACTGCCTATGGTCGGCATAATCTTCCACTCATTATTATACATATAATATAGCGCTGCGACATAGGTGTCGCCCACTTCCGCACTGGTAAGCATACCTTCAAACACGACAGTCACCTCGTCGCCCTCGCCGGCAATGACGTTTTTGGCAATCATGTCGCTGCTTGTATTATCTCCGCTTTTGAAAAAGCCGAGGGCAACACTATTGTTGAAGAAGCCGGAGGTACACCTTATGGTGGCCGAAATGGATATGTTGTCGGCCACTACGGCCTTTGGCTTGGCTATACGGAGCTGGTTGGCAAGCGTCAAGGCCAGCGTTCCCGACGGCACTTCACGCACCGTCACCGTAACCAGGTCACTTATGGCATTGAAATCCTTGTCGAGCAGCTGTATGTCGTAGTCTCCTGCATCTGCGGGGGTTGTTCCCGTGATGGAAACGGTCTGTTCCGTTCCCTCACCGACTATTATCTTCAAGCCACCTGTTGTACTTATCCATTCTGTACCGCCCACACTCGCAAACCGAATATACACCTTGCCTGTATAGTCCGCACCTTCGCTGGCCACGACTGCCGTGGCGGTGAAGTCCTTTCCGGCATACAGCTGCGAGGTGACGGTGAAATCCGTTGACGTAAGTTTGCTTTCCGGCTCGTAAATGGTGCTGAACGTCACATTGTCGCCGCTGACGGTGGCTGCAAGGCTGCCCTTGCTGCCCGACCTGGTGTGCATCTTATACCAGACACCTGTGACGGGGTCTTGATAAGCCGGCCATATAGTGTACTCGCCTTCGGTCTTGGGGAACTGCGACATATCGGCTTTCAATATTCCCGTGCCGCTGTTGGGGCGGTAAGTGGCGCTGCTGTTGGTGATATATGTGGTGTCTGCCGATGCGCCGACCACCATTATACCAAGGTTGACCTTGCTGTCATACACGCCGCCATTAAAGAAACGCCCTTTGAAACTTGCCGTTGCGCTCAGCGAAACCATGTTCTGCGATACGGAGAAGTTGTTCTCGTTATAGTAGAGCGGCTCCACATGAGTGTCTTCCCGCGCCTTCTGGATGTTTATCACGATGTCCTGCGAACTGTTATAGCCCGATGTGCTTCCGCCAACGCCCTGTTGGCCGGGGTCAAGAGCCGACAGTAGGAAGTAGCCGTTGCTCAATCCGCCCCAGCCCCAGTTGATGTGGAAGTAGCCATCACGATAGCCGTCGCACACGAAAGCGTGGCCTGACCAGTTGTCATCGGTTACTCCAGAGTAGTAAACCGGGCGCGATGCGGCAATCTCACGATAGACTATCTCGTTCCATTCGGCCACGTTGTAGTATCTGCGCTGCAGGTATTTGATGTTCTTGTCATAGGAAAAGTAGCCTACCATGGCCGCAGGGATAAGGTTAGAGGCCGCCCCGCTGCCGTTTTTGTCATACTCCATGTTTACAGAGATGCCCGCATCGTACATCAGCTGCGCCACTGCCGCCTTGGAAGCGTCGGTGCTTTTGTTGCCGTAGGTGTCGGTCATCGTGTCCCAAGCATAGGTGCTCTCGCTGAAATCGGCCGAGAGGATTTCGCCGTTCCACGTATAGGTGTTTGAACCCGTACCGTTCAGCGGCCATTTGTGGTAGTACATTATCTGCGCCATGGCCGTTGCCACACAGCCGGAAGGGCATTTCGCTCCATCGTCCTCCGGGCACAGGTCGTTGTACGGGCTGGTTTGATTCCATAGTGCCGTCACCAAGGGTGCAATATCGGCATACTTGGCAGTAGCGGCACGGCCTACTGTCTCCGGCAACTGCGACATACAGGCCGTCTGGCGGTCGTATTCGGCAAGCCACCACGCCATGTTTTCAGGCAGAGCCGTCATGTCCAGCGTGCCTTCGTCGGCATATCCGAGCACCTGTGCCGCCGCCCTGTCGTCGGCAGCCACTATGACATAGCCCGCCGATGCGCCCCTGTTGAACGCATAGTAGCCCGTTGAGGAGCCGGCAAGGGTGAGCTGCTGCGCACCGCCGCTGGCCTTGCGCACTGCGGAAGTTGTGTTGAGAAACTGCGAAGCCACGGCTTTGGCCTCGTCAACCGTTATCTGTCCGGCCAGCGATGCACTGGCGGTGAGGAGTGCGGCAAGCGCAAGCACTACTAATCTCTTCATCTGTATATATGTATCTCCGTTTTT
>CAVHML010000257.1:0-2374 GCA_963636905.1 bacterium | reverse complement strand
AGGGTCACTCCCGTGGCGTTTGCGGCCAGGTCGAGCCAGTCGCCGCTGCGCCTTCCGCCTGTGCAATACTCCTGAAGCAGCTCTATGATGCCGCTCATTATGATAGGAGCTGCCCATGTCAGGGCGATGAGTCTTGCCTTTCCGCCCACAGTACGGTGCTTTCTCAGGTATTCAAACCACATCACGGCGCACGTACCGCCATACATTGCGATGTGAACCCACTTGTCCATCATCGTCACATTGTCGAGTGGTGTGTGCGGGGGCGTGAAAAAAGACAGATACCATACAACTGTTAAAAGGGAAACCGTCAGGGGATATTTCCTTACCAAATGATATAAATATCGCATATTGCGTTGTTGTTTGAACGCAAAAGTAAGAAATGTTTTATACTTTTGCAAAACATAACACGAAAAAGTACTGTATGAAACAGACAGACAGAGCCAATTTCGGCAGCAAGTTGGGCATTATCCTCGCCACGGCAGGCTCTGCGGTGGGCTTGGGCAACGTTTGGCGGTTTCCGTATATGGCAGGCAACAATGGCGGAGCGGCCTTCATCATAGTCTATCTCGGCTGTATTCTGCTGCTCGGACTGCCGTGTATGCTCAACGAGTTCATCATCGGACGCCACGCACAGACCAATATGGTGCGTGCATACAGCCAGCTTTCGCGCGGCACCATGTGGGTTTGCGTGGGTTTGCTCGGCGTTTTCACGGGCTTCCTTATCACGAGTTACTATGCCGTAGTGTCGGGTTGGTGTCTGCAATACATCTATGCTTCGGGTTTGGGGCAGCTGAATGGCGACACGGAGTACGTGAAAAACTACTTCATATCCTTTGAACAAGACCCTGTAAAGCCCATTGTCTGGACGGTAGTGTTCATACTTATCACACATTTCATAATCGTTCGCGGTGTGCAGAACGGCATTGAGCGGGCCTCAAAGATGATGATGCCCACGCTTTTCGTGCTGCTTCTCGTCATTGTGGTGGCCGCTTGTACATTGCCGGGGGCATGGAAAGGAGTGGAATTTCTGCTCCGTCCCGACTTCAGCAAGCTGACTTCGTCCTCTTTTCTCGACGCATTGGGACAGACATTCTATTCGCTTAGCGTGGGTATGGGGTGCCTTTGCACCTTCGCATCCTACTTCAAACGCGACACAAACCTCACCCGTTCGGCCGTCCAGATAGCCTCTTTGGACACGCTGGTGGCCGTTTTGGCCGGGCTGGTCATCTTCCCTGCGGCCTTTTCCGTAGGCATTAATCCCGACTCGGGACCCTCGTTGGTGTTCATAACCCTGCCCAACGTGTTCAACCAGGCGTTTCATGCGCTGCCCATACTGGGCTATCTGGTGTCGATACTGTTCTATGCGCTGCTCGCCCTTGCCGCCCTTACGTCGCTTATCTCGCTGCATGAGGTTGGCACGGCATTCCTTCACGAGGAGCTGCACGTCAGCCGGCGCACTGCCGCATGGGTGGTTACGGGCTTTTGTTCGGTGCTTGGCTCGCTGTGTTCGCTGTCGTTGGGACGCTTCGACGGCCTCCGGCTGTTCGGCAAGCCCCTGTTTGAGCTGTTCGACTTCGTGACCGGCCAGGTGTTTCTGCCCATCGGAGGCTTCCTTACCTGCATCTTCGTAGGTTGGTATCTGCCCCGCACTCTGGTGCGCAGTGAGTTTACCAACAACGGACAGTTGCGCAGCAGATTCTTCAGCGTCTATATGCTGTGCGTAAAATATCTGTGTCCGCTGCTTATCCTTTTGATTTTCCTCAACCAGTTCGGCCTGATCTGACCGCAAAGGCATGAAAAAACAACCACGGCGCATCGGTTACGGACTGTCAGACCGCAAGGCTGGCGTGGCTCTCATTGCGCTTGCCGTGGCGGCAACGCTCGTCGTGGGCTACTTGGGATGGCGCAATGACCGCACCAATCCGCCTTCAGACTCCACCCAGATGCAGCTTCTGCCCAACGGAGGGTCGCGCTCGGCACACCAGCGGCAGTATTATAATGTGGAAAAGCGCAAGACCGAGCTGTTTCCCTTTGACCCTAACACAGCCGACTCCACCGCTTTGCTGCGCCTGGGACTGCGTCCTTGGCAGGTGCGCAATATATATAAGTACCGTGCCAATGGCGGTGTCTATTCCCATCCCAACGACTTCGCGCGCCTCTACGGCCTCACTGCCGGCCAGTTCCGCCGTCTCAGACCCTACATACGCATCTCTCCCGACTTCCGTCCGGCCTCCGAAACCATAGGAAAGACCGTGCGTAAGGAGCGGGACAGCGCTTTCCAGTCCAAGGAACGGCCATACAGCAACAAGATAAGTGCCGCCGAGCGCATAATACTCAACACTGCCGACACCACCGAGCTGGTGCGCGTGCCCGG
>CAVHML010000256.1:0-2409 GCA_963636905.1 bacterium | reverse complement strand
CAAACCTAAAGTCTGCCCTATATACGGTCGATTTGACCACCGGTGCCGCTACCGAAGTGGGCGTATTCCCCGGCGGCGAGCAGGTGTACGCCCTCTCCATACCGAAACCTGCCGCCGAGGACGGTGCTCCAGCCGCAGTGGAAGACTTCGAGTTGAACTTCGAGGATGCATCACTTACGGGCACAGCCACATTCACCGCACCAAGCAAGACGTTTGCCGATGGTGAACTTAGCGGTACTCTGACCTATACAATAACGGCTGACGGTGATACTGTAGCTACTGGTACGGCCACGGCAGGTACGGCCGTGACGGCAAATGTGACCGTAAGCGGCAGCGGCACCCACGAGTTTGTCGTGACAACATCCAACAACATAGGCAGCAGCCCCAAGACTGTGGTCAGCCAATACGTGGGTTACGACCAGACATACTCTGTGGAAAATCTTTCTCTGAAAGGCAACAGCGCCACAGGAGCGATGACTCTGACATGGGATGCTCCTACGGGAGGATTCAACGATGGCTACATTGGCACTCTGAAATACGAGGTTACGCGCTATCCCGACACGACGGTTGTGGCCAAAGATCTTACGGCAACTACTTTCAGCGAGACCGTTAACCCCACAAAACTCACGGCATACTACTATGGAGTGGTGGCTGTAAACGGCGACCAGCGCAGCAATGAGGTCACGAGTGGCAAGGTTGTGGCAGGCCCGGCCATCGTGCCTCCATACGACAACGACTTTGCCGACGAGTCGTCGCTCGACCTGATGACCGTCATTGATGCCAACGAAGACTACTCGACATGGGGCTATCACTATGAACGTCAGTGCGCCGCTTATGTATATAGCACGGACAACGCGGGCGACGACTGGCTCATTACTCCGGCCATCAAGATGGAAGCCGGCAAGGAATACACCGTGACATTCACCGCATCGGCCATGGAGGACTTCGCTCCTGAACGTCTTGAAGTGAAGTATGGCGTAGGCGACAACCCCACAACATACACCGGCACGCTGCTCGAACCTACCGTACTCACCTCGCAGAAGGAGTTTACAGCAGCCATAAATCCGACAACTACACAGGACATAAGGATTGCTTTCCATGCCATAAGCGACGCCAATATGTTCAACCTGCTGCTCCAGAGCGTTCATGTGAGTGCCGGAGCCAGCACGGAAGCTCCCGACTCGGTGGCCAAGTTCACTGTTACTCCGGGAGCGGAGGGCGCGCTCAACGCCACGATAGGCTTCACCCTGCCCACGAAAACCATAGGCGGCGGAACGCTCTCGTCGGTTACTAAGGCCGAAATCTACCGCGACGGCAAGCTGCTGACAACGTTTGAAGAGGGTCTCACGCCCGGTTCGAGCAAGACTTACACCGACAAGGTAGATAAAGACACCATATACAGCTATCGCGTGTCGCTCTATAACGCCAACGGCATAGGCCGCAACTCGGCTACCAAGAGTGCTTTCGTAGGTACTGACGTGCCTGCACAGGTTGACGCTTCGAGCATCAAGGTGGTGGACAACGGCACTTCGATAGACGTAAGCTGGACGGCTGTGACCACAGGAAAGAACGGTGGCTATGTCAATCCCGCCAAGATAAAGTACAATCTGTACGACAAGGTGAGCTACGATGACTTCTATGGCTATGAGTATGGCGAAAAGATAGACAGCGTAATCGGTACGGACAAGACTACGATAACCATGAATACCGATGAGGGCGACCAGAAGATGCTCCAGGTGTTCATACAGCCGGAGAACGAAAAGGGACAGGCTTTCTACAGCTATAGCAGTCCCATGGTGACCGGCAAGGCTTACTCCCTGCCTTTCAGCGAGACATTCCGCGACGGCATACCCGACAACGGCCTGTGGTGGGTGGACAACTCCGGCTTCTCATCATGGGGTCTCAACAACTGGATACTGTCGGAAGACGGCACTCCGGGTGTGGCTGTGTTTGAAGGAAGCGAAGACAGCGCACTGCTGGGAACAGGCAAGATTGCTCCGAACGGGGCAGACAACCTGAAGCTGTTCTACAGTTATCATGGAGAGTCTGGCGCAAAGGTAACCTTGCAGGTAGAGATACAGAAGCCCGACGGCACGTTGACCACTGTGGATAAGGTGACTGTTGAGAACGGCGACGATGAAGAAAGCGCATGGAAGACACAGACAGTGTCGCTGAAGGACTTTGCCAACGAGCGTTACTTCTTAGTCCGCTTCAACGCAAACGGTCAAGCATGGCTGAGTCTCGACAATATAGTTGTCAGAAACGTTTATGCTGACGACCTGTCTGCATCGATGACCGCTCCCGAGAAACTGAAGAAGGGCGAGAAGGGCACGGTTAATGTAATCGTGACCAACCTTGGCGAGAATGTGGCCGAGGGTTACAGTGTGCGTCTTACCGAAGGCAACAAGG
>CAVHML010000255.1:0-2443 GCA_963636905.1 bacterium | reverse complement strand
CGCGAGGTGCGCACCTGCGACCCGGAATACTACCACTGGACACAGTGGGCGTTCCAAAAAATGTTCAACAGCTTCTATTGCAACAAATGCAGCGCAGCCATGCCGATAGAGAAACTCATTGCCCACTTTGAAGAAAAGGGTACGGAGGGACTCGACGTAGCGCAGAGCGAGGAGCTGAGTTTCACCGCCGGAGAGTGGAAAAGCATGACGGAGAAGGAGCGGCAGCAGACGCTTATGAACTACCGCATAGCCTACATAGGCGAGACAATGGTCAACTGGTGCGCCGGACTGGGCACAGTATTGGCCAACGACGAGGTGGTTGACGGAGTGTCGGAGCGCGGCGGCTACCCGGTAGTGCAGAAGAAAATGCGCCAGTGGTGCCTTCGTGTGAGCGCATACGCCCAGCGTTTGCTCGACGGACTGGACACTATAGACTGGACAGACTCGCTGAAGGAGACCCAAAGAAACTGGATAGGCCGTTCGGAAGGCACGGAGATGGTGTTCAAGGTGGCCGACTCAGACGTGGAGTTCACCATATTCACCACACGCGCCGACACCATATTCGGCGTGACATTCATGGTGCTGGCTCCCGAAAGCGAGCTGGTTGACAAGCTCACCACCGAAGCCCAGCGCAAGGAAGTGGCCGACTATGTGGCCGCAACCAAGAAGCGCACCGAGCGCGAACGCATCTCCGACCGCAGGGTGTCGGGCGTGTTCAGCGGTTCGTATGCCGTAAATCCGTTCACAGGACAGCAGATTCCCGTGTGGATTTCCGACTATGTGCTGGCCGGATACGGCACGGGAGCCATCATGGCCGTGCCTGCCCACGACTCGCGCGACTACGCCTTCGCCAAGCACTTCGACCTGCCCATAATACCTCTTATAGAGGGTGCCGACGTGAGCGAGCAGAGCTTCGATGCAAAGGAAGGTACTGTGACCAACTCGCCTGCCGCCGGAGTGGAGGCTCTCGACGGCTTCTCGCTCAACGGACTGAGCGTGAAGGAGGCCATCGCCGCCACCAAGGAGTTTGTCACCAAGCACGGTCTTGGCCGCGTAAAGGTGAACTACCGTCTGCGCGACGCCATATTTTCAAGGCAGAGATACTGGGGCGAACCGTTCCCGGTGTACTACAAGGACGACATGCCCTACATGATTGCGGAGGACAAGCTGCCGCTTGAGCTGCCCGAAATAGACAAGTACCAACCCACAGAGACGGGAGAACCGCCGCTGGGACACGCCAAGAAATGGGCTTGGGACACCGAGAAACAAGAGGTAGTTGATAAATCTCTCGTCAACAACACAACCATATTCCCCCTCGAACTCAACACCATGCCGGGCTTCGCCGGGTCATCTGCATACTATCTCCGCTACATGGATCCCAAGAATGACAAGGCTCTCGTGTCGGCAGAGGCCGATGCTTATTGGCAGAACGTGGACCTCTACGTGGGCGGAACGGAGCACGCCACGGGTCATTTGATATACTCCAGGTTCTGGAACAAGTTCCTTCACGACTACGGAGTGTCGTGCAAAGAGGAGCCATTCCAGAAACTTGTGAACCAGGGAATGATACAAGGGCGGTCGAATTTCGTCTATCGGATAAACAGCAACGACCACTCCAAGGCACCCGTGTTCGTGAGTTGCGGTCTGAAAGACCAGTATGAGGTGACGCCGATACACGTGGACGTGAACATAGTGAGCGGCGATGTGCTCGACACCGAGGCGTTCAAGCAGTGGCGCCCGGAGTATGCCAACGCCGAATTCCTGCTTGAAGACGGCAAGTACGTGTGCGGTTGGGCTGTTGAGAAGATGTCGAAGTCGATGTTCAACGTGGTCAACCCCGATATGATTGTTGAGCGCTACGGTGCCGACACACTGCGCCTCTACGAGATGTTCCTCGGCCCCGTGGAGCAGAGCAAGCCCTGGGACACCAACGGCATCGACGGTTGCCACCGCTTCCTGAAGAAGTTGTGGGCGCTGTTCTATGAGAACCGCACCGGGGAGTTCCTGCCCAACGACGAAAAGGCCACGCCCGAACAGCTCAAGAGCGTACACAAGCTGATAAAGAAGGTGACACACGACATAGAAACATTCAGCTACAACACGAGCATATCGGCATTCATGATATGCGTGGGCGAACTGGCTCAGTCGAAGTGCCGCAACCGCGAACTGCTGGGCGACCTCGTGGTGCTCATAGCCCCGTTTGCCCCGCACATGGCAGAGGAACTTTGGGAAGCTCTCGGGCAGGTTGGCAGTGTGTGCGACGCGCAGTGGCCGAAGTGGAACGACGACTATCTCGTGGAAAGCAGCATGCAGCTCACCGTTTCGTTCAACGGTAAGGCTCGTTTCCAGATGGAGTTTGCCGCCGATGCCGACAACTCCGCCATCGAAAGTGCGGTGCTCGCCGACGAGAAGTCGAAGAAGTATATCGACGGCAAACAGGTGG
>CAVHML010000254.1:0-2473 GCA_963636905.1 bacterium | reverse complement strand
AACGTCTTGTCGTAGCCGTCGGGCTGGAATATAGGGTCATAGCCGAAGCCTCCCTGGCCACGCCGCTCGCGTATTATCTCGCCGTTGACGATGCCTTCAAACCGATTCACTGTAGGCTGTCCGTTACTGTCAGCGTCCTTTTCTATTAACGCTATTACGGTGCGAAATCGTGCCTTACGGTTGTTATTTTCTCCTAAATTGGTCAGCAGCTTGGTCATGTTGGCCTCACTGTCATGCCCCTCACCGCCGGCATAGCGCGCACTGTACACTCCCGGTTCACCACCGAGAGCGTCCACCTCAAGCCCTGTGTCGTCGGCGAACACGCTCATGTCGTACCTTTTATATATGTACTCCGCCTTCTGCATGGCGTTGTCCTCAAGCGTATTGCCCGTTTCAGGTATTTCATCGTGACAGTTGATGTCTTCAAGAGACAATACCTCCATGCCGTTGCCGAGTATTTCCCTTATCTCGGCCAGCTTGTTCTTGTTGTTTGTAGCGAATACTATTTTCATCTTGTTGTTCTTTTATTGTTAATTGTTTTACGTATTGCGTATTTTATCCTGTGTATGTGGGCGGATATGCCCGTCTTTGTATGCCGTCCGCCCTGCGCTAATTCATTGGCGGCAAGGGCAAAGGTAAGCATAAAAACTGTGAATGAAGCCCTTTCCTACGCCCAGTCTCGTTCTATGAACATACATATAATACAAATGGGAGATAGAATAATCATTGTTATAGCCTGTGAGAATATCTTTCAGTTCTGCATTTACAACTTTTTTCCAGCTTATTTGCATAAAGTTTGCAACTTTTTTCCAGCTTTTTTCCATCGTATTTGCAACTTTTTTCCAGAACATTGGCCGGTTGCCTGTGGCGGGCAGGTGCGGAAAAGGGGCGCAAGCTGGATTGTTATACCCGGCATTGCGCCCCGTCTATTTGGTTATGGCGGCTCTACTGTTCAAAATGTTGTTGAAGGGGCATAGTCTCTTTGAGGCCCAGATGGCAAAGACATCAAGCTGAAATTCAACGACAGGTACGGCTTTTTATTCATGTGTGCAAAAATATTCGTAACTTAGCGGCATAAAAAACTTGAAAGATTTTGAGACTATGGCAGAACAAGTGAATTGCTATCCCGTAGGAGTGCAGACGTTTGAGAAGATACGCGAAGGGCGTTATCTCTATGTGGACAAGACGAAATATATCGTTGATTTCTGCAAGAAGCAGATGAGTTACGTCTTCCTGAGCCGTCCCCGGCGGTTCGGCAAGTCGCTCTTCGCCTCTACTCTTCAGGCCTATTTCGAGGGACGCAAGGAGCTGTTTGACGGACTGGCCATAGCCGACTACGAGAAGGAATGGGTGAAACACCCCGTGCTCCACTTCGACATGAGCGGGGCTAAGCACGTGGACAAGGACAGCCTCAAAGAATATCTCGACCGAGAACTGGCACCGTATGAAAAGACCTACGGATGTGACAAGGAACATTGGGATGCCAATATACGACTTATAAACTTGGTAAGAAGTGCCTATGAGCAGACCGGGCAGAAGGTTGTGGTCATAATAGACGAATACGACGCGCCGCTGCTTGACGTGGTGCATGAGAAAGAAAACCTCTCCGCCCTGCGCCTCATCATGCAGAACTTCTACAGTCCGCTGAAGAAGCTCGACCCTTACTTGAAGTTCACTTTCATCACCGGCATCACCAAGTTCTCGCAGCTCAGCATATTCAGCGAGCTTAACAACCTTGAGAACATCAGCATGCTCGACCAGTACTCCGCCATCTGCGGCATCAGCCTGACGGAGCTGACCACCACAATGCGCCCCGACGTGGAACATCTGGGCAAGGCTCTCGGCATGACTTACGAGGAGTGCTTGGCGGAGCTGCGCAATTATTACGACGGCTATCACTTCAGCAAAGACTCGGAAGACGTGTTCAATCCGTTCAGTCTGATAAAGGCGATGAACGGTCAGGACATCTCGTCCTATTGGTTCGGCTCGGGAACTCCGACGTTCCTGCTCAAGCAGCTGGACAAGTTCAACGTCAATCTCGCCTCGCTGGAAAGCCAGGAGGCGGTGCTCAGTTCGTTCGACCTCTCGCCGGAGGAAATGACCGACCCCCTGCCGCTGCTGTACCAAAGCGGCTATCTCACCATAAAGAAGTACAACCCGATGTTCAAGGAGTACACCCTCGGCATACCCAACAAGGAGGTGCGCGACGGACTGCTCAACTCGATGATGCCCCACTACGTCAATCCGCGCCGCACCGACAACGACGCTTTCCTCTTGGGTTTCTGCAAGGCGGTGTACCGGGGCGACATCGAGGCGGCTCTGGAGCACATGCGCACATACATGGCCACGATACCCTACGACCTTGAGAACCATACGGAGAAGCACTTCCAAACCATATTTTATCTGATGTTCAGCTTTCTCAACATCTACATCCGCACGGAGGTGAAGAGCGCCATTGGCCGAGCCGACGCAG
>CAVHML010000253.1:0-2501 GCA_963636905.1 bacterium | reverse complement strand
GGGTATTACACCATTTGGAAGGAGAGGGCCGACGAGTACTGGCTTAACAAGTAAGCCGATTTTCAGCTGCGCTCGGCAAAGCCCAAACAAGTTTGGCTTTGCTCTCGCTTGCGCGAAAATTGGGTAAACGACAAAAAAGAGTAAGACAATGGAAAGATATAAAGACGGCGACACGATATACATATTGCTGACAAAGATACAAGCCGAGAGTGTATTGACCGAGTGGCTTGACGGCAACCACCAGTGCGACCTGCATGTGCGGCGGAGCAAGAAGACGAAGGGTTGCGTGATAGTGGAGACACTTGACCCATTTTGGGCGGCGCGGATAATAGACTGGTGCGGTTGTCAGGAAGTAGTGTACAAACATAAACAATGAAAGGAGAGCGAGTGATGAACGAGACAATGGAAAAGATAATGAAGTATGCCCGGCGCGCCATGAGCGGCTATGGTGGCGATGACCGCTACATTATGTGCGAGGAGCTGAGCCGCCGCATACAAGAAGAAGGCCGCGCCGCGCTGATGCAGGAATATTCGTTGGGCGGAAGCGACGGCGAGCAGATATTTTAACGATAACCCCAAAGGAAAAAAGAAGATGAAGACAATGGAAGAGTTGAAACAGTGGCTGCACGGTGTGAACGAACGTCGCCGTGCGCGTAACGCCCAGCTGCGCCACGCGGCGTTGGTGCGTGAGAGTGAGACAGCGGTGCAGGCCCGCGAGTTTTGCGGCGAGGTGTACCTATGTGTGAACAACGAGCCGATATTGCCCGCCGACGGTCTGACATGGGACCTGCCCACGTCGCTGGCCATAGCGCGCGAGTCGTGGCTGAAATGGAAAGAAAAGGAGGCGAGTTATGGGCGTTGCAGATAACTACGGTCGTTTTTTCGGGCTGTTGAAGCGCATGCCCGAGGCCGACAAGGACGTGTTGGTGGACCAGTTTACCAACGGCAGGACAACGCACCTTCACCTGATGTCGCACCAAGAATATGACGTGATGTGCTCGGAAATGGAGCGCGTGTCGGGTTACGGCGAGCGTCTGTCGGCGCGTCGTGCGGCCTTGCGCAAAGCCCGCAGCGGAGCGTTGCGGCAGTTGCAGCTGTGGGGCGTAGACACGGCCGACTGGGATAAGGTGAATGCCTTTTGCTCGTTGCCTCGCATAGCCGGCAAGACCTTCCGCGAACTCGACTGCGACGGGCTGTATGCCCTGAACCGCAAGATGCGTGCCATGATAAGGAAGCGTGCGGAGCGCGGCTTGGAGACGAAATGAAAAGAACCATGAACATATATATGAACTTTAAAAACGAAAAGACAATGGAAGAGACAAAGAAAGTTGTGAACCTTAACGGGATGAGCAAAGAAGAGAAGGCCGCATTGCTGGCCCAGTTGCAGACCGAGGCAAGAAACGACCGTCTTGCGCGGCGTGAGAGCTACGAGGCGTTGCGCGGCCAGTTTATGCGCGACGTGCAGATGCGCGCCGAGAGTTTGGCGAGCGTTGTAGGCACGTTCAAGGACTGGCTTGACGACGAGGCCACGGCCTTCACGAAGATAATGCACGAGTATGGTGCGGTGCGGGCTGCGTCGCAGCAGAGCTACACGATATGCGACGGCGACTTCAAGTTGGAGGTGAAGTGCAACAAGGTGAAACGCTTTGACGAACGCGCCGACATGGCCGCCGAGCGGCTTATGGAATATCTTAAAGGCTATATGGAGCGCAGCCAGAACGGTACTGATGACCCGATGTATCAAATGGCGATGACGCTGTTGGAGCGCAACAAGGCCGGCGACCTTGACTACAAGAGCATCTCGAAGCTGTATGAGTTGGAAGACAAGTTTGACGGCGAGTATGGCGAGATAATGGCGTTGTTCAAGGAATCGAACGTGGTGCAGGCCACGGCATTGAACTACTATTTCTCGAAGCGCGACCCCGATACGGGCGTGTGGCACAGAATAGAGCCGAGCTTTTGCCGGCTATAAGAAAAAGACCGACGCAAAGACTGGACTGACCCATTAGTGAATTAGTGATTATTGTTATTTTGAAAATGAGGTTGCCTTGCACGTGAGTGCCGGGCAACCTTTTGCATTTATATGCGAGAAAATGAGTAACTTTGCAGTTATGGGCAAAGGTAGGGACAAAGGACTGATAGCGGCTCGCGACCAACGTGTTTTTGAGCGGTATTACTATTGGACGGAGGTGAAGAGGCTCCGTTTTGATGATGCCGTGAAGAAGCTGAGTGAGGAGGAGTTTTTTTTGAGCGAGAGCCGCATCCTGCAAGTTGTGCGGAAGTGTATCAGTGAGGGTGCAACGGTAGAGGGCAAGACAATCGCCCGCCCTATGTTTACCGGTTTCAGAGTGTCTACCACTCCTCGGAGAAAGGTCGGAAGGCGACCTGAGGCGAAACCGTCAGTTTGCGCCCGGCAACTGGAGTTGTTTGCGGAATAGGGTCGTAAACTGCGACGGTATAGACGGTATCGTAGACCTTGATGCCGTGGTTGTAAGTATAGA
>CAVHML010000252.1:0-2541 GCA_963636905.1 bacterium | reverse complement strand
TGCGGCCTCTTCGAGGCCAAGACAGCAAAACCGCCGAACATTGTTTCTTCATTCTTCGTTCTTCACTCATTTAGTGGGCGACGTGTCTCACGTCGCAACTGCGGCATTGTTGCTTGGTGTGCGGTGAGACACCGCACCTACTACATTTGCGCAGCATTCTTCACTCTTCGTTCTTCATTCTTCACTCTCATGTAGTGAGCGGCCCCGCTTTGCCAAGCTGCGCAGCCTTTTGGAGAATCTGCCGCTTATACTTCTTCTTCATTTCCGTCGGGAGGAATGAAGCGTCTATGGTTTCAAACCACTTGGGCAGGGTCTTGCGGAACTTCTTCGCCATATTTGCCATTACCCTCTCGGTAAGTCCGGATGCAAGCATGGCTGTCTTGAAATCAGACAGGCGTATCTTGCGCTTCTTGCCGTTCAGCGTCAGTGCCAGTTCCTCCGTGTCTTCCGGCATGACAAGGGCTGTTGACAAGAGGTCGTAGGCCGGAGTGAGGGAGTAGCCCGTGCCCGGATTGAAGAGGGAGAAGTTCTTCAGGTGCATATCGGCATTGCCCGTAAGCCACGAGAACACGACTGTCTCCCAGAAATTCACCAAGTCAAGTTGCGGACGGACAGAATACCGGCGGATGGTCTTGGCTATCTGTTCGTATGAACCTTTGTACTTGTATTCGGTGAGCCGTTCCGTGAGTTGGCACATGTCTTCCATCGGCAGCTTGCACCCGTTGTCGAGGCGGTCTATCCTGCGCGTTATGTAGCAGAGTTCACCGTCTTCAAAGCGCACAAGCCCGTGCGGAACGACGGCTATCTTGGCGTCTTCGGCAAGGTGCATGGTGAGGTCTTCAATCTCCGGGAGGGAACTGAAACGGTCGGACTGGGGCTTCAGGATGAAACGTCCCCAAAGTCCGACGATGGTAAAACGGGCAGGCTCGTTCCTGCCGCCGGGGTTAACGTCGAGCGACAGTTTGGCCTGGACACCCGTCAGCGTGGTTTGACTGCGGATAACCTGCCTGGCCAGCTCGCCTATATCACTCCGCCGATAAGGCAGGAAAGGCACTTGCCTCGCACCAAAGAGTCTGCGGGCACAAGCCGGATGGTAGTCTGTCTGACCCTCTTTCAGCTCTTTATAACAGCATAAGCATCTTGACATATTCTCACTCCTCCACATTTACGGGCACTACACTTACCGCCCCGATACAGTCTTTGCAGCATGCCAGCAAAAGAGACATACGATCGCGCCCGTCAATCTTCCAGTTGTTCTCGGCTATCGACAGCAACCAGCCTTCGGGAATCAAACCGTCAAAGAACGGGAACAGCACCTTGCTCCTATACGGGACAACAGACAATGGCAGCGTAAGGCTTACTGCCTCAGCAGACGGGCTGTCCACATATTCGGAATCGTATGCAAAGACGTAGCCGTCCTCGCCCTCCGTCAACGTACCGGCGAATTTGTCGTAAAGAAAAACCTTGGCCTGTTTCATAGCATTTCACCTTTCGTTCAGTCAAAATCACGGGGTGCTTCCACCGGCCCCATTTCCTTTCCGAACAGAGCCAGGACTTGGTTCACCTTGTCGAGGCGGAGCGTTTGCTTGCCTTGCTCCATCTCGCGCACAAAGCGCAGTCCCACGCCGGACTTCTCCGCCAGATCCACCTGTGTAAGGTTGCATTGGCGGCGCATTTCCTTGATGTATTTTGACAGGTTGTTACTCATAATGCAAGCATAAGTAGGTATTCAAAATTATTCGTATATATATGTCAGCAGATGTTTATTATACCTTGACATGTCTCTGCACTTTCTTTTTGGCCGTATGCCCGGCTTTCATCGGTCGGGTAGCCCGCTACACTCCCTCTTCAACCCGAACATACGGCAAAAAACAAGGCGCATATCCATATCAAATAATTATGAACACCTACTTAATTTATACCTCTTCGGGTGCAAAGATAACAATATTTCCCACAAATACACCCGAAATGGTATAAAAACATTGAAAGCGGGGTGTCCTCCGTGCCTGTACGGTTGCATCTCCGCAGGGGTGCGGCATCTTCGAAGCCGATGTTTCATCCTGTACATTAACCCCATGTTCCGCTGACGCTCCACATGGGGTTACTGAGGTGCAGCCTCTTCGAGGCCAATATGAAGAACCAACGGTCGGCGGACGAAAGGAATCAACGATCGGTGGGCGAAAGGAAACCAATGGCCGGCGGGCGAAAGGGAAGCCAAAGCCAATGGCTGCGCCCTGAAAGGGCAACACTCCATAGCCCAGGGCAACGCCCTGGGTATCAGGTAGAAAGGCAATCCAGCGCCCTGAAAGGGCAAAAGTACATAAGCACCAGACTATAGACTTTTGCCCTTTCAGGGCGCATTGCTGCATACAATCAAAAACCCAGGGCGTTGCCCTGGGCTATGTAGTTGCTGGGCTTTCAGCCCGTCCTAATGGTTCACCTTGCCGGGCACGGCTTTCACCGTCCGGCGAGGGCTGTTCGGGCGATTAACGCACCGAGAGCTTGAGTGTCTTGCTGTCCCTTGAGGAGCTTATCTGCAAC
>CAVHML010000251.1:0-2555 GCA_963636905.1 bacterium | reverse complement strand
TTCTGTGGTTATCAACAGGGTTTTCCACAAAGTTATCAACACTTCGAAACCTGCTCTTTTCAGTCTTAATGTCACAAAGTAATGCCCGAATGACGGCATATTACGAGGCTTATTTGCGCCCGAAATCGGCGGGCACTTCGCCCCATTGCTTCGTTTCCCACTTTATTATAGGGTTGGTGAAGCGGTGGGTGGCGAGCCAGCGTTCGGCGCGTGCGATGACCTGAAAGAGCTGTTCGGTCTTGGCGTTGCGCTCAAGTTTGGTCTTGCACTTGCGTTTGTTCACCCACAATATGGCGTTGTAGCTGTCGGAATATATCGTCTTGTGCAGTCCGCGCTGTTCCATCAGTGCCAAGGCGTGGACTATTGCGAGAAACTCGCCGATGTTGTTTGTGCCGTGAACAGGGCCGAAGCGGAACACCTGTTCGCCCGTTGTGAGGTCTATTCCCCGGTATTCCATAGGCCCTGGATTGCCGCTACACGCCGCATCCACCGCCCATGCATCGGCTTTCACGCCCATTGGCAATGGCAGAACGGTGTCGTTGCGGTATTCGGGAGGGTTGGCTGGCATCTGCTTGTTCATATTGTCGGTCTTTGCTTTTTACACATTAATATATAATAAGGTGGAAAATTCCACTTGCAAAGTTAATGTAAAAATGCGAGGAAAGCAAAGCCGGGGGTTGTACCACCACCGTCTGGGATGCAGCAACTGCAAATGCAAAGATGGAAGATGCCCCATAAAAGACTGGGGATTACCAGTACTTCTATGGGGCATCTTGCTGTTGATGGCTTTTAGCCTATTCCTTTATTTCTTTTTCAAGGTACATTGTAGGACAGAAGTGCCATATTTTAACTTCATAATGAGGTAGCTGCCATTAATTTTTGCTGTTCCAGAGAGTCCGCTTCCATCTTCAAACGTTATTATTATGCTGCTGTCACTTTCATTGTATTTGTAAATGAAGTAATACCGGTGTTCAGAACCATTTTCGGTAATTGAAAACGAGCCAGTGTTGTCAGAATTGAATACGAATTGTCCAATTCCACCAGAAGTAGTTGTCTTTTCCCACGTGCCGACAATGGGTGAGACATCATCATCGTCGCTGCTGCATGAAGAAACTGCCATTCCCATGAAAGCCACGAGTAAGGCCATGATATAAAACCTTGTCTTTTCCATCTTTTGTGATTTTTGTTTTTCATTAAAGTTCATGATGTGCAAAGGTAATTTGTTTTACTTTAACACCAGCCAACGCTACGTTTCCTGTGGATATACGCAACCGTACCTTTTGTATATACACGATGTTGCGAACGTGTAAATGTGCGGTTATGGAAATCGCACACGCCAAGACTCACTCCCTGGAGGAAACGGTGGCAAGCCCAGGAGGCTGCCGAGGAATACTCGGCCTACGCCTATTCGCTGTCCAAAGCCCCTGAGCAGTCCTTGAAGAAGTCGTGTTTGAGGATTCTGCTGATGCGGCTTAGCAGGTTTGTGTCGAGGCTTTCACGCCTGAATATCTTATAAATGTTCTGTCTGTTACAGCACAACTGTCGGGCGAACCACACCACCGAGTGGCCGTCGCGTCGCAGTTCCTCCTCGATGAGGCTGCCTATATGTATCTTTCCCATACACATTTGTTAATAAAAGAGCCGCACCCGAAAAGCTCAACCACACTGTTTTTTTAGAGTCCGAGACACACAGAAAGGCACGGGTTTCATACCGCCGCCTATCCCGTCTCAGGCCTTCGCATTGCCTACCATGGAGATAAGCAACCCGGAAACCCGCGCCATGCGATATACAAAGCCCTGCAACAGCCGCACCCGAAGGCTCTTCTGCAAGAGCCGAGGCTGGCGTTGCGGACACATGTATGCACTCGCGGGCGTTGCCGTGCTGCCGTTTCCTCCCATGGTTTATTGAATTTGCGAAGTTCAAAGACGAAGGATAACGCGTTTCAGTAACGCCTTTCTTTATTAACATGTCTGCCCCTCCGCCATACGAAACGGCGGTGGAACAATGCAAATTTATGGCTTTTTATCCGTAAAGCGGCCATATTGCCCCAAATGTTTTGTGGGAAACGAATGGAATATTGCGCAGTCCGAGACAAAGACTGCGGAAAATTTCGCTGATTTCCAGAGCGTTAGAAAGAGGCAGACACGCTGGCCTCTGACGGCGGCTGAGGTAGCGGAGGAGGAAAAGTTCGGGCATGGCGTCGCTCATCATGCCCTTGCCGCCTTGCGCTACGGCGTGTCGCGCAACACACCACCAGATAAAGAAAGTACCCGGAAAAGCCCTTTTCGCTTCTATATTCAAACGTTATTATTATGCTGCTGTCACTTTCATTGTATTTGTAAAGGAAGTAATATATCCGTTCAGAACCATTTTCATTATCATCTACTCATTTTATTGCCTTGAAATTTGCATGAGCAAAAGGATAAGAACAACTTTGTAGTCGTCAATAATGTGTATTTACACAAAAAGAAAATCAGCGTAACTTGTTGATTTCTCAATTCGTTATGCTGACTTATGCGGAGAGAGAGGGATTCGAACCCCCGGTACCTCTCGG
>CAVHML010000250.1:0-2588 GCA_963636905.1 bacterium | reverse complement strand
GTGCGCACATCGTCCTTGTCGGGCAGTGCAAGATGCTCCTTGGGCGTGACGTAACAGAGCATGGCAGTGCCATACCAGCCTATCATGGCCGCACCGATGGCACTGGTTATGTGGTCGTAACCGGGAGCAATGTCGGTGACAAGCGGGCCAAGAGTGTAGAACGGTGCACCGTGGCACTTGTCTATCTGCCGCTCCATGTTGGCCTTAATCTTGTGCATAGGCACGTGGCCTGGACCTTCGATGAATGCCTGCACATTCTTCTCCCACGCTCTCTCCACAAGTTCGCCCATAGTGTCAAGCTCGGCAAACTGGGCTGCGTCGTTGGCATCGTGGGTGCTGCCTGGACGGAGACCGTCGCCAAGTGATATTGCCACGTCGTATTTGGCACAGATGTCGCAGATGTCGTCAAAGTGTTCATAGAGGAAACTCTCCTTCTTGTGCACCATGCACCACTTTGATATGATGCTGCCGCCACGGCTCACCATACCCGTCAGTCGGCCTTGCGACAGAGGAACGTTCTTCAGCCTGATGCCGCAGTGTATCGTGAAGTAGTCAACACCCTGCTCGCACTGCTCGATGAGCGTGTCGCGGAATATCTCCCAAGTAAGAGCTTCGGCCTTGCCATTTACCTTTTCGAAAGCCTGGTACATGGGCACAGTGCCAACAGGTACGGGGCAGTTGCGAAGTATCCACTCGCGGGTCTCGTGGATGTTCTTGCCGGTAGACAAATCCATAAGCGTGTCGCCGCCCCACTTGCAGCTCCACACTGCCTTCTCCACCTCCTCGTCTATGCCCGATGTGGTGGCAGAGTTGCCAATGTTGGTATTAATCTTCACGAGGAAGTTAGTGCCGATAATCATCGGTTCACTCTCTGGGTGGTTGATGTTGGCAGGTATCACGGCGCGGCCTGCGGCCACCTCGTCGCGCACAAACTCCGGCGTTATACGGGTTTCGATGCCCAGTTCGGCGCAGTTCATGTTCTCACGTATGGCCACATACTCCATCTCCTGAGTGACAACGCCACGCTTTGCCAATGCCATCTGTGTCTCGCCCTCTTTCCGTGAGTCAATCCACGGCTGGCGCAGCTTGGGCAGTCCCTTGCTGAGGTCTATCTCAACGTTGGGGTCGCTGTATGCGCCGCTTGTGTCGTAGATATATACAGGGGCATTGTCTTCCATCACTTTCTTGCCGTCGACCACGTTCACCGATGGCGTAAGGCGTACCTTGCGCATACCCACACGCAGTTCCGGATACAGTTTTCCCTCCATGTAAACCTTTTCGGAAGAGGGGTATGTAATCTTGATGTTGTTGTTCATAGTCGTGTATAAATGTTTTAAGTTCGTCTTTCTGTCATTAAGCACTGTGCATTAAGCGTTAAGCATGCGCCGCATTTCCTCCACCGGGTCGGCGGCGTTGAGAATGGCACCGCTTATGGCAATGCCGTCCACTCCAGTCTGCATGATAGCGGGAATGTCGTCGAAGGTTATACCACCGATAGCCACAATGGGCAGACTGACACCTTTGGCCTCCATCTGCTCTACGATGCGGCGGTAGCCTTCAAGTCCAAGCACGGGAGCCAACTTCTCCTTGGTGGTGGTGAAGCGGAACGGACCGCAACCTATATAGTCTGCGCCTTGACTCGCCAGCCGCTGGATGTCTTCAAACGTGTTGGCCGTGCCGCCGATGATAAATTCCTCACCGAGCACTTGGCGCGCCTCACTTACAGGCATATCGTTTTTGCCAAGGTGTACGCCGTCGGCCTTCAGCCTTTTAGCCAGTTCCACGCGGTCGTCCAGCAGGAATACGGCCTCATGCTCACGGCACAACGCCTGTATCTGTGCCGCAGCCTCAGCCACTTCCTCGTCGGAAGCACCCTTCATACGCAGTTGAATCCATTTGCATCCGCCCTCAAGAGCCATGCGTGCGCCGTCAACATAGCCGTAGCGGTCGTTGCGGTGGGTTATGAATTGTATCTGTTTCATGCTTGTTCGTTGTCCGTAGGTATCAGTTTTTGCGGATTGAAGAAATGGTTTACCGGCCCGTGTCCCTGTCCAATGCTCACATCAGCACCTGCAGCGATAGCGGCCGACACATAGTCCTTCGCCTGACCGATGGCTTCCGGCATGGATAGTCCGCGAGCCAATAGTGCCGTTATGGCCGCCGATAGGGTACAACCCGTGCCGTGGGTGTTGCGTGTGTCCACAGTCTTGGCGGCAAAAGTGCCGACCAACAGTCCGTCTTTGCCATACAGTCTGTCCTGCTTCTGACTGCCGCTATCGGCGTGACCTCCCTTAATGAGAACATATCCGCCGCACCCTTGCGCAATAATCCGTGCCGCTTTGTCGCAGTCGTCCACATTATATATATATATGCCCGACAAGACTTCGGCCTCAGGCAGGTTGGGAGTTAGAAGTGTACACATCGGCATCAGTTCGTGACGGAACATTTCTACAGCGTCGGGTTGCATGAGGCGCGAACCGCTCGTTGACACCATTACGGGGTCTACCACGAGGTTGCCAATGGCATACTTGCCGAGCGTAGACGCAATGGCCTTTATCGTGTCACGGTCATTCACCATGCCTATCTTG
>CAVHML010000249.1:0-2590 GCA_963636905.1 bacterium | reverse complement strand
GCAAAGCTCCAACACATAAAACGCTAAAACAAACAATATTAATACAACCGAAAGATATGATGAAAACAGTGAGAAAGAGCAGAATCGGCATTGCCATGGCGGCAATGGCATTGTCATCCGTGTGGCACCCGACGGCGGCCATGGCGGCAGACGTGGTGTGGTATGACGGAACAAAGGCCGTGACATACTGTGCGCCGAAGAAGGCGGAACCCGTGGTGGCCACAGCCATCGCAATGTTTGCCGACGACATGGAGGCCGTGACTGGCAAGAAGGCCGTGGCGGCTGGCGAAAAGACGGCTGCCATACGCATAGTGGAACTCGACAAGGCTTCGGCCTCGGTGAGGAAAGAGCTGGCGAAGAGCGGCATTGACGTGGACAAACTGGCGCAGAAGACCGACGGATTCAGTCTGTCGGTAGTGGGAAACCAGATAACCGTGGTGGGACGAAACGGTCGCGGTGCGGCCTACGGTCTGCTCGAACTCTCGCGCATGGCCGGCGTTGACCCGTGGATATGGTGGGGCGACGTGAAGCCGGAGCGGCGCAACAGGCTCGTTATAGACAGCGACTACAGTACTTTGCAGGGCGCTTCGGTGGAATTTCGCGGCATCTTTATTAATGACGAAGACTGGAGTCTGCGTCCCTGGAGCTATTCCACCTACGACAAAGCCGCCTTCGGCACGATAGGCCGCAACACCTATCGCCGCGTGTTCCAGCTGCTCATGCGCCTCAGAGCCAACGCCATCTGGCCGGGCATGCACACCGGAACCACGGCATTCTTCAAGATTCCGGGCGCAAAGGCCGTGGCCGACAGCTGCGGCATAGCCATCGGTTCGTCGCACTGCGAACCGCTGTTGCGCAACAACGTGGACGAATGGAACGAGAAGGAGCGCGGCAGGTTCAACTATATCACCAACAAACAATCCGTGCAGAACTACTGGACGGAGCGGCTCAAGGAGGTCAAAGGCTCTACGGGCGGCAACATGTTCACCATCGGAATGCGCGGCATACACGACGGCTCGATGGAAGGCGTGAAGACCATGACCGAGAAGTTCAACGCCTTGCAGCAGGTGATTGACGACCAGCAGCAGCTCATCGGCAAGTATATCGGCGACCCGTCGAAGCAGATGCAGGTGTTCATACCATATAAAGAGGTGTTGCAGATATACGAAAAGGGACTGAAAGTGCCCGACTACGTGACGCTGATGTGGTGCGACGACAACTATGGCTACATGACCCGCCTCTCCAATGCCGAGGAGCAGAAGCGCAGCGGCGGCGGTGGCGTGTACTATCACCTCAGCTACTGGGGTCGTCCGCACGACTATTTGTGGCTGGCAACCACACAGCCGGGACTGGTGTACAACGAGATGCGCGCTGCCTACGACCACAATGTGCGCAAGCTCTGGATAGTGAACGTGCACGACCCCAAGGTGGCCGGCTACGACCTCGAACTGTTTCTCGACATGGCATGGAACATCGACTGCGTAAACGCTTCCACCCTCAATCAGCACTATCAGAACTGGCTCTGCCGTATGTTTGGCGACGAAGCCGGCAAGAAGTTGTTCCCGGCCATGTATGAGTTCTACCGTCTGTGCGGCGAGCGCAGGCCGGAGTTCATGGGCTGGAACCAGGTGGAGCTGGACAAGAAGACCTATCCGCGCGGACTTAGTCCTGCGGCCGACACCGAGTTCTCCACGTCGGAGTTTGGCAACGAGCTTGACCGCTACCTCGAAAGCTACGCTGCCGTGGCCGAAAAGGTCAAGGAGGTGGAGTCTGCCATACGTCCCGAACTGAAGGATGCCTACTTTGCCGCAATCAAATATCCCGTGCTTGCCGCCGAGGCTCATGCAAGGAAGATGCTCGAAGCCCAGCGCGCACGTTCGCTGATGCAGGGCAGCAACACGCTCAAGGGCATGTTCGACTACAACAACCGCCTCTACACCGCCACGGCCAAGAGCCAGAAGGCTTATCAGGAGGTGCGCTCGCTCACCACTTACTACAACGACACGATGGCCGGAGGCAAGTGGAAGCGGTCTATGAACATGCGTCCGAGAGACCTCCCGGTGTTCCTCGCGCCTTCGCTGCCCACGCTGCTGACAGACAAGGAGGTTGACCAGTATGTAGCGAAAGCCCCGAAGGGCGAAGCCCATCCGCTGAACGCCGACGGAACGATAGCCCGCAACGCCTGCGACTACCAAAAGGCTACGGCCGGTGCGCAGCCGGTGCAGATGCTCGGCCACAGCATGAACGCCGTGGCTCTGCCCAAGGACGGTGAACTGACATACAGCTTCACCACTGAAAAGGACGGCGACGCTGTGCTCCGCGTGGCTCTCATACCCACGCAGCCCAACGACAAGGGCGACATAAGGTTCAGTGTGAGCGTTGACGGAGCAGCTCCGCAGGTGTTCTCGCTCAAAGAACCGTTCCGTTCGGAGCGTTGGAAACTGAATGTGCTGCGCGGCCAGGCGGTGCGCGAGCTGAAGCTCGACGGCTTGAAAGCCGGCAACCACACGTTCACCGTCAAGGCTCTGGACAATCACATCGTGGTGGACCAGTGGATGGTTGACTACAAAGCAGGAAGGAAGTTCTATCT
>CAVHML010000248.1:0-2605 GCA_963636905.1 bacterium | reverse complement strand
CCCGGCCAAGTCCAGTGTGGCAGCAGGTGGGTGGTGTGTTCCTTGGTGTTCCAGTGCGACCTGTAGAGGAAATACCTGTCCTTTGGCAGTCCTGCGAGGTCACATATACCGAAATAACTGCTGCGGCTCGGCCAGTAAGTGTCGTATGGAGTAGGCTCACCGAGGTAGTCGTAGCCCGTCCAGACAAACTCTCCGATTACTCTCCGTTCGTCTTCCTGCCACCGCCAGTCGTCATCGGGGAGGTTACTCCACGAGCAGCACTCCGTATCATAGCCGGAACACTGGCCGTCGGCGTAGCTTTTGCCCTTGAAAGTCTCCACCGGGAACTTGTAGATGCCCCTTGAGCTTACCGTGGAGGCCGTTTCCGAACCGAGCAGGAAGCCCTGCGGCAGCTCGTCAAGCCCTTTTTGGTATTTGTGGAGGCGGTAGTTGAAGCCGGGCACGTCCATGACTTGTGCGCACCCGGACTTGAGTGCCGCATCAACTCTGTCCAGTCCTTGGGTGACAGGGCGCGTGGAATCGAGGCTGTGACACAGCTCCTGCAAGTGGCGTGTCAGCTCCACACCGCGTTTGCCTCCCTGCTCCGGGATCTCGTTTCCGATGCTCCACATGATGATGGAGGGGTGGTTGCGGTGGTTGCGTATCAGGTTTTCGATGTCCCTCTCAGCCCATTCCTTGAAGAAACGCGCATAGCCGTTCTTGCACTTGGGATATTCCCACATGTCGAAGCTCTCGGCCATGACCATCATACCGAGCGAATCGCACAGCTGCATCTGCATTGACGACGGCATATTGTGGGATGTGCGTATGGCGTCGCAGCCCATTTGCTTCATCATCTTTATCTGACGTATCAGCGCAGCCTTGCTTTCAGCCGCTCCAAGGGGGCCGAGGTCGTGGTGCAGACACACGCCTTTAATCTTGCGTGTCTGCCCGTTGAGCTGGAAACCGCCCTCCGCCGACACCTTCACGGTGCGTATTCCTACGTTGAAAGCCAGCTCGTCGGCCACCTTTCCGTTGTCGTAACGGGTCAGGCGGAGCTTGTATAGGCTCGGTGTTTCGGGCGACCACAGACCGGGTCTCTTCACGTTGAGCACCGTGTTGACCGTGGTTCCAGCCCCTTTCAGCGTGCTTTCGGCCACGCGGTTGCCGTGGTTGTCATACAGAGCCACCACGGTGCGCCCCTTTTTCGTGAGCGTTCCCGACAGCTGTGTCTCCACGTTCAGAGTGGCCATGGCGCTGTCTGCGCTGACTGTGCGCACCGCTGTCTGCCACGGGTCAAAGGCAGTAGCGCCGTAGAGCACCGCCTTGACCGGCCTGTACAGCCCTGCTCCGGGATACCAGCGACTGCTTTCCTCCACGTTGCGCAGACTGACTTCCACCGTGTTCTCGCCGCCCTTCATGTCGGCATATGGCGTTATGTCTATGCGGAAGGCGTTGTAGCCGTAAGCCCACCGCCCGGCTTCGTGTCCGTTGACCGCCACTGACGGTTCGCTCATTGCCCCGTCAAACACGAGCACCGCCCGCTTGTAGCCCTTGGGCAGGGCCATCTTCATCCTGTAACGCCCCTCGCCCAGCCACGGCAGTGCGCCGGAGCGTCCCGACTTCTCGGTTTTCTCCTTCTCGCCGTTCTGTTCTATGGCCACAGTCTGCAAGTCCCACTTCTTGTCGAACGGCCCTGCAATGGCCCAGTCGTGGGGTATCGTCACGTTTTCCCACTGTCGGCCGTCGCGGGAGAACGACCAGCCGTCAGTAAGAGTTATCTCACGGTGCGTCTGCGCCACGGATGCCGTTGCCAAGACCACCGTTGCAAGCGTCAGTATCTTCTTTTTCATTGGATTAGGTGTTTTGCTTCAATGTTTTGTCTTAGGTTTGTCGCCTGTTCCACACGGGTATTTGCGTGTGAAAGACAGCCTTTGCAAAGTTACGAAATATATCCGAAAAGCACGCCTGTCGGCTGAAAAAGCACAGCAACCCGGCCTCCCGCTTCAACAAACCGCCCGTTTACGATGCGTAACCCTGCCGTTTACGATAGCCAAACAGCCCGTTTGCGACCCGCAAACCGCCGGGTTACGGAAAGCCATGGCACCGAATGGTTTGCAAAATTTGCCCGTTTGCCTATTTTTACTTACTTTTGCAGCAATCTTTATGAGAGCGTTCTTATAACGGAAACAATTTGTATATATAAATATGTATAGGACTAAAACGTGCGGAGAGGGGTCATAGGGACAGGCACTTGACTCTTTTGGCGGAAAATCGAAAAAAACATTTGGCCGTTTCATTGGGAAAGCCTATCTTTGACAAAAACGTATTTTTGTGCAAAGAAATAAGTTGGGAATTTATAGAACACACCTTAAAAACATTGACGATTATGATTAGCAAGGATGTGCAAAGCATGATACCTACGATTCAGGGATATTTGGGCAGTCAGCCCATCAAGAAGGCATGGCTCTTTGGCTCGTGCTCACGAGGAGAAGAAAGTCCAAACAGCGATGTGGACATTCTTGTGGAGTATGACCGTCAGAACACTCGTATTTCTTTGATGCGAATGGCTGGCATTATGCTGGGGCTAGAAGATTTGCTCCATCGCAAGGTTGATATGGTTGAA
>CAVHML010000247.1:0-2613 GCA_963636905.1 bacterium | reverse complement strand
AAGCACATCATTGACATTGACGAGAGGCTCAAAGCTCTCAAGAGTGTCAACAACCTTGACCGCGAACTGTTGCGCGAAGCCAAGGTATATGGCTTCACCGACTTCCAGATTGCCCGCGCCGTAGGTCTGGAAAACGAGCTTCACAGCATGGCAAAGGCCGGATTGGCCGTGCGTCAGCTGCGCAAGACGTTTGGCATCCTGCCGGTTGTCAAGCAAATAGACACGCTTGCCGCGGAGTATCCCGCACAGACCAACTACCTCTACCTTACCTATGCCGGCGTGGCGCACGACATTGCTTACGAAAACGACAAGCGTTCCATCATCGTACTCGGCTCCGGAGCCTACCGCATTGGCTCATCCGTAGAGTTCGACTGGTGCGGTGTGCAGGCTCTGAACACTATCCGCAAGGAAGGCTACCGTTCGGTTATGATCAACTACAACCCCGAAACGGTATCGACAGACTACGACATGTGCGACCGGCTCTACTTCGATGAGCTGACTTTCGAGCGCGTCATGGACATCATCGACATCGAATGTCCTCACGGAGTCATCGTTTCTACCGGCGGACAGATACCAAACAACCTTGCCATACGCCTCGATGAGCAACGCGTACCCATACTCGGAACATCCGCAAAGGATATTGACAACGCCGAAGACCGCGCCAAGTTCTCGTCAATGCTTACTCGCAACGGCATAGACCAGCCGGCCTGGAGCGCGCTCACGTCAATGGATGACATCAACCGCTTCATCGATGAGGTGGGCTTCCCGGTGCTCGTGCGTCCTTCGTATGTGCTTTCCGGAGCCGCTATGAACGTTTGTTCCAACCCAGAAGAACTTGAGAAGTTCCTCCGTCTGGCCGCCAACGTCAGCGAAGACCACCCCGTTGTGGTGAGCCGCTTCATCGAACACGCCAAGGAAATAGAAATGGACGCAGTGGCAAAGGACGGTGAAGTGATTGCCTATGCCATAAGCGAGCACATCGAGTTTGCCGGTGTCCACTCAGGAGACGCCACCATACAGTTCCCGCCGCAGAAGATTTACTGCGAAACGGTGCGCCGCATAAAACGTGTAGCCCACAAAATTGCCAAGGAACTGCACATCAGCGGCCCGTTCAACATCCAGTTCATGGCGCGCGAGAACGACATTATGGTCATAGAATGCAACCTCCGCGCATCGCGCTCGTTCCCGTTTGTGAGCAAAGTCCTTAAGATTAACCTCATCGAACTGGCCACCAAGGTGATGCTCGGTCTGCCTGTCGAGAAGCCCCACAAGAGCCTTTTCGACCTCGACTACGTGGGTATAAAGGCCAGCCAGTTCTCGTTCAACCGTCTCCAGAAGGCCGACCCTGTGCTCGGAGTCGATATGGCGTCAACGGGCGAGGTGGGTTGTCTGGGCGACGACACCAGCACCGCACTGCTCAAGAGCATGCTCTCCGTAGGCCACCGCATACCAGAGAAGAACATACTCCTCTCCACAGGAAGCGCAAAGCAGAAGGCCGAAATGCTTGACGCCGCGCGTATGCTCGTCAACAACGGCTACCGTATCTTCGCAACGGGTGGCACGTCGCGCTATCTCACCGAGAACGGTATTGAAAATACGCTCGTCTACTGGCCTTCGGAGCAGCAACAGCCACAGGCTCTCGATATGTTGCACAACCATGAGATAGACATGGTAGTGAACATTCCCAAGGACTTGACCGCCGGAGAGCTTTCCAACGGCTACAAGATACGCCGTGCAGCCATCGACCTCAATGTGCCTTTGATAACCAACAGCCGTCTTGCATCGGCCTTCATCACCGCTTTCTGCAACGTCAAGCTGGAGGATATAGACATAAAGAGCTGGGCTGAGTACAAGTAAGTATCGGTCTGAATACGGCAAGGCGGCACCGGTTACAACACGTGCCACGCCGAACAAGCGAAAGTGCGGCACTGGACAAGCGAAAACGCAACGTCGAACAAGTGCAAATGCGGCACGGCCAGTCCGGCAGCAGCCTTTCCACACGAATAAAAGAGCCGAAGCCAACGGGGCAATTGCCCCGTTGGCTTCGGCTCTTTCGTCACTTTGCAAGCCTCTGGCGGCCGGTTCGTTTCAAAATCGGTACGTTTACGGGGCGTAAACGGCCTACTTACAATCGCAGAGAGCCTACTTACGTTCGCAGAGAGCCTCTTTGCGACCGTAGAGAGGCCGTTTTCAGTCCGAAACCATAGTGTTTGTTTTTGCTTACAGTTTCATTTTGCCGCCTTGTCCCCCAAGATGCACTGTAAGCAAACGGCCTTGTTCTGCTTACAGTTTTCCGGAATATTTCTTTATGAAGCCTCTTTATCGCGCCAAAGGTGACATTTATGGGTCGCAGCCATTGGCGTAGTTCCACTTGTCCTTCGCCCGCATCTGGTTTTCTTTGGCTTCAAACACCAGCTGGCCTTGCGCCATCGACGCATATAATATTATTGCTGTCCGCCATTTAAGCATGCCATTTGCTTCGGGTATGACTCGTGGGGCTTGACATCGGTGTCATAGCCTCGAATAGGCTGCACCTGTTATATAATAAGGTACTGCTTGTGGGGCTTGCATCGCATGGCATAGCCTCGAAGAGGCTGCATCTGTCATATAATA
>CAVHML010000246.1:0-2644 GCA_963636905.1 bacterium | reverse complement strand
TAGTGGTCGAAAACGGCGAGCTTCCGCTCCTGCCAGTCTGCGTATTGCTTCTCCAAGGCTTGCAGATCCTTGAAGTCAGTGGACGTAACGTCGTCGTGATACGTTACGCTTGGGTTGGAGCGCAGGTGGGTATAGAGGGTCAGAGCCTCGCGGTAGTGGCGCGGCAAGTGGCCGTTGGTGTCATAAAACTTAGGCAGCAGTTGAGCAAAGCTGTCGAGGTCGCGGTCTATAAGGCAGGCACACAGTAGATAGTCCCGCACTGCCGCCGTGGCTTTCCGGCTGCGTAGCAGAGCGCGGAGGTAGGCTTCGGCGGTCATACCTGCCGCAGGTTTTGCGCCGAGGAAGCGGTATATGCTGTCTGTGGGGTACATCAGGCAGTACGTACCTGTGGTCATGGGTATCAAGTCCCGCCCTTTCCCGCTGACAGGATAGGTGAACAGCTCTTCCGCAAGCGCACCCTTTTGCGCCAAGGCGTATGCTCGGAGCATGGTCAGGTTGCTGTCTGTGCGCAGCGAGTTTGCCCCTGCCTCCAGTGCACCGTCAATATCGCCGTGCAAAAGGCAGCTTTCGGTACGCATACGGTAGTGATATACGTCGTCGCTGTTGCCCGTTACGCCCACAAACATGAACATTGCACACATCGTAAGGGTATTTACCCATAGCGCACGTGCCGACATTCCCTTGCCCGAAGGCCGTCCGTAGGGCACTCTCCTGGCCACAAAGACCTCCAAAATCCACGCTACAAACAGCACAGGGGCAAGCACTGTCCATACACCAAAGCCCTTGCAGCCGTCAGACTCGAAGTCTGGTGAGGTGGCAATGGCCAGGATAAGCATCGAAGGGAAGTAGGTCAGGGCATGGCGGCTGCCCGACAGGCGTGTCAAGGCGGCCACTGCCATTTGCAGAAGCAGCAGTACGGCGGTTATTACCACAGCGCCTATGTCACGGTTGTAGTGGGTTGCCCCACCGCTAAGCACGTGTTGCGACACCGCAAGGATGTCGGTCTGATAGTAAAAAATGTAAGGAAAGGTGAACAGACAGAAGGCAATGGCACACACAACCTTTGAGGCTGTGATGCCGTTGTCCTGTCTCCGTCTTCTTGAAATCATGTCTTTTGGTTGGAAAAGCTCCGCCTTAGGGTTCAGTTCTTCTTGAGTACCACTGCCGAACGGGCGGGAATGTAGAGCTTGAGCCACTCTTTGTGGTCGTTAACATACAGGGGGTCGAAGTTTGTCACGTGGGTTAGCGTGTCGTCAGCGAACCCGTTGCCGCCGAAATCCTTTGCGTCTGTATTCAGTACCACATCGTATGAACCCGTCGGAACGAGGAAGCCGTAGTCTGTAAACGACCTTGTGGGACTGAAATTGAACACAAACAGCAGGTCTCCACGGCTGAATGCCAGCACCTGGTCGCCGTCGTTGTGCCACACTTCCTGCACGGGTTTGTCCTGGAAGTTGCGTATGCTTTTCAGCACAGCGAGCATTGCCTTGTCGAAATCGCCGAGGTAATGGTAGTCAAGTTCCTTGTTGTCCACCAAGTTCCATTGTCTTCTCGCATACTTGTAGCTCCATCCGTTGCCCTCACGGGGGAAGTCTATCCACTCCGGGTGGCCGAACTCGTTGCCCATGAAGTTGAGATAGCCGCCGTTGATGGTGCCCGCAGTGACAAGACGTATCATCTTGTGGAGCGCAATGCCCCGGTGTACCATGTCGTTCTCGTCGCCTTTCTTGAAGTGCCAGTACATATCGGCGTCGATAAGACGGAAGATGATGGTCTTATCTCCCACGAGTGCCTGGTCATGGCTTTCACAATAGCTTATAGTCCGTTCGTCCGGGCGGCGGTTCTTCACCTCCCAGAAGATGGAACTCGGTTTCCAGTCCTCGTCCTTTAGCTCCTTTATGGTCTTAATCCAGTAGTCTGGTATGTTCATTGCCATGCGGTAGTCGAAGCCGTAGCCGCCTTCCTCGAACTTGGCTGCCAGTCCGGGCATTCCGCTCACCTCTTCTGCTATGGTAATGGCGTTGGGATTTACCTCGTGAATGAGCTTGTTTACCAGCGTAAGGTAGCAGATTGCGTTGTCGTCCTCGTGTCCGTTGAAGTAGTCGCCGTAGCCGCAGAACGCCTCACCCAAGCCGTGGCTGTAGTAGAGCATAGACGTTACGCCATCAAAGCGGAAGCCGTCGAAGTGGAACTCCTCCAGCCAGTATTTGCAGTTGGACATCAGGAAGTGCATAACCTCGTCCTTGCCGTAGTCAAAGCAAAGACTGTCCCATGCCGGATGCTCGTGTCTGTCGCCCGGATAGAAGTATTGGTTGGGGTCGCCAGCCAAGTTGCCGAGTCCTTCCACTTCGTTCTTCACCGCATGGGAGTGCACTATGTCCATTATCACGGCGATACCCTTGCTGTGGGCGGTGTCTATAAGCTCCTTAAGTTCCTCCGGTGTGCCGAAGCGGCTTGAAGGTGCGAAGAAAGAACTGACGTGATAGCCGAACGAACCGTAGTACGGGTGTTCCTGAATGGCCATTACCTGTATGCAGTTGTACCCGTCGGCTATGACACGCGGCAGGACGTTCTCCGTAAACTCCCGATATGTGCCCACCTTCTCGGCATCCTGTCCCATGCCGATGTGGCATTCGTAGATGAG
>CAVHML010000245.1:0-2697 GCA_963636905.1 bacterium | reverse complement strand
TGTGTCTGCTCGAACCGCAAAAGCAAAACAAGAAAGGAAAGCCGAAAATGCCTTCCGCCATTGGCCATTTCTTTTACGGCAAGAACAACGAAAAGCGCAAGATATATGTGCTGCTGCTCAATACGCAGTTGCTGACCAACGGCAAGTTGCTCACGCGCGACGACTACGACCAGATGCTTGGGGAGTTTCACCGCTCCGTAGATGCCATTGCCGACACACGGCCAGTGCTCATCATCGATGAGCCGCACCGTGTGGAGCGTGGTGGCAAGTCGTATGCCGAGCTGATAGAGAACTTTCGTCCGCAACTCGTGCTGCGCTATGGTGCCACGTTCCCGGAGTTTACTTTTGGCAGAGGCAAGAACAAGTACACGGTGAAGGACTATCAGGAACTGATATATGACCTTAATGCAGTAGAGTCGTTCAACCAAGGGCTCATAAAGGGCGTGGCCAAGGAACACCTTGAACTGCCAGGCGGAAAAACGGCCGACAAGAAGGTAAAGGTGGTCTCCATGGTAAGGGGTGACAGCGTGAACTTGAGGCTGACCAATGCGGACAACACGGGCAAGACGTTTACCGCTCATGTGGGCGAGAGCCTTGGCATCATAGACAAAGACCTTGGCGGTGTTGTGGTTGAGGCTATCGCGAAGAATAGCGTTTCCTTGAGCAACGGACAGGAAAAGCAGACGGGTGAGGAATTCTTCCCCGACCAATACGGTGAGTCTTACCAGGAAGGCATGATAGAGCTCGCGTTGATGCGCCATTTCGAGACCGAACGTGAGAACTTTTGCCGCGAGGGCTTGCCTATAAAGACGCTGGCATTGTTCTTCATCGACAATATAGAGAGCTTTCGTGGACAGGAAGGCAAAAACGATGGGTGGCTTCGACTCAAGTTCATCGAAATATTGTCGGCAAGGGTGAGGAAGGAACTCGCACGGCAGAATACGCCCGAATATGCTGCCTATCTCCAAGCCACACTCGACAATATAGATGCTTCGTGTGCTGGATATTTCTCGCAGGATAACAACGACTCCGATGAGAATATAGCAAGTGAGGTGAAAGTGATATTGCACGGGAAGAAAGAACTGCTGAGCTTCAAGGATGCCGACGGAAAGCCGAATGTGCTGCGCTTTCTGTTCTCGAAGTGGACGCTCAAGGAAGGGTGGGACAATCCTAATGTGTTTACCATATGCAAACTGCGCTCAAGCGGTTCAGAGATAAGCAAACTGCAGGAGGTGGGACGTGGCCTGCGTTTGCCTGTGGACAGTGCCGGAAACAGAATAAGCGACTCGTCGTTCATGCTCAACTATATAGTTGACTTCACTGAGAAAAACTTTGCCAACAAGCTTGTGGCGGAAATCAACGGAGAAGTTGGCGCAAGCAATCAGAATCCTTTGTCTATCACGACTGAGGATATTGAAAAGGTGGCGGAAAAGCGTGGCATGGAAGCTAAAAAGCTCTTTATGGAACTGTTGAACAATGGATATGTTGACATGGACAAAAAAGTCGTGTCAGAGAAGTGCGACGATATGTTGGTGGAGTATCCAGAATTTAGTGATGTTATTGGCGGCCTAAACACTAATAGGATCATTAACCGCAACAGCCACCGCAGCGACAAGATACATGTGCGCAAGGCAAGGTTTGAGGAATTGAGAGAGCTGTGGGGGAAACTTAACAAGAAATACGTGCTTTACTTCGACAAGGAGATAGACAATAGTATAAAGGAGGTTCTTCCTTCAATAATAAAGGATAGGCATGTGTTCTCGCTCCAAACGGTGGAATCATCGCGCAGGATTATAGAAATAGTGGATAATATGGCGTTCGCGCACGAGGACTCCAGCGTAGAGTTGACTTTGCATGACCGTCACTATGGTTATGGTGAATTCCTGCGGCTTGCCGCGAGGTACACCAATATCCCCTTGTGTATTTTGCATCATGCTATATGCAGTGCGGCTAAGGATGGTTGTCAGATTACAAACGAAATGTTCAATGACAGTTCGCTGACACGGCTGACAGCAGCCGTCAACGACTGGAAATGCGTGCAATTGGTTGGATTAGTGCGCTATAAGCAAGCCAATTATATGGTTAAGGAGACAAAACTCACCAATGCTGATGGGTCTGTAAAAAATGAAGTGGTGCAAGCATATATAGGTAACAAGTGCGTTCCTGGTGAGCCTCCCGCGAAATACCTGTATGACGCATATGCGCATGACTCCGGATTGGAACTGCAAAACATCAAGGCAGAGATAGACGAGGTGATAGTGTACGGAAAAATACCGTCGCATAGTATCTGTATCCCTACGGTGGCGTCCAGTAATTACAGTCCAGACTTCATGTATGTGGTGAAGAAGGCAGACGGCACCAAGGAATTGAACATCGTGATTGAGACAAAGGCATACGACGGGGAGTCTAATTTATCCGCCGATGAAGAAACAAAGATTTCTTGTGCCGAAGAGTTTTTCAAGGCAATGGCGAAAGATGGCTATACGATTCACTTCCGGAGACAAATCAACAGCATGGCCGTGAAGAGTATCGTCAATGATTTGTTGATAAACGAATAATGGCGGGCACGGCCACGCCCGCCATAAGCTATTTATGCGAGTAGCATTCACAGATTCCTGTGGATCACGGTGCCGTTGGCTTGATGGGTGGCGAGCACCAGCACTTCGGCAATCTGCACGTGCTCGGGCGCGCTTGCTG
>CAVHML010000244.1:0-2725 GCA_963636905.1 bacterium | reverse complement strand
CCGAAGACCTGATGGGACCGGCTGTGTTCCTCGCCTCCGACGCTTCCGACTTCGTAAACGGCCACGTGCTCTACGTTGACGGCGGCATCCTGGCCTACATAGGCAAGCAGCCGAAGTAAGCAAACGGGCAAACAATTTGGGCAAGTTCGCGGTATTGCCGGGCAAACGGGCAATACCGACCAAGCAAACGGGGCTGACATCACTCGATGCCAGCCCCGTTTCTCTTTTATAACATTCTGTTTATAGCGCAAACTTATCGCCTCATGGCGCAAATATCAGCCGCTATTGGAGGCGGAGAAAGAGCTTGCGCACGGCAACGCGGCCGTCGGCATGCACAGTCCTCTCCACATAGGCTCCGCCACTTGCGGGCTTGGCCACCTCCATTCCTCCCATTGTGTAGTATTTCACGTACTTTATCTCATCGGAAACAGGTGCGGCCTCAACTCCGGCAGATGGGTTTGTGCTCTTTTTGTGGCTGAACACCCAGTCGAGACGGCGTGCGTTGTAGCTCTCGATGCAGGTGGTTTCGTGGGTCCAACCCTCCTCTGTCTCGAACATATACTCGCCTCCAAGCTCCGAAAGCTGGTCGGTGAAGGTCTGCACATTGTCGATTTTCATTATCGCATCGGCCGTTCCCATCACGGTAAACACCGGGGTGCGGGCAACAGAGGCCGCATTGCACTTCGACGGGTCGCCGGCTACGGGCATTGCTGCGGCAAACAGGTCGGGATAGGAAGCCACCATGCCCCACGTACCCGTGCCTCCCATTGACCCTCCGAAGATGTATATGCGGTCGGTGTCTATCGTGTCGCTGAGCGCAAACCGGTCGAGCAGTCCTTTCAACACGGCATTCATCGCCCCGCCCCACGACTTGTCCTTGGAGCATTGGGGCACTATAAACGTGGCGTGTATGCCGTTTGACATGATATAACGGGCTATCGAGTCTATGCCAGGCTCATTCATTTGTGCCGCATTGTCGCTGCCTTTGCTCGTTCCGCCGTGCAGATACATCACCAGAGCGGCCTTGCCGTCGGCAACATTGCCCAGCGAAGCCTTCCTGTATGGCAGTTCTGTTCCGCTAAACGTGCCGCTCTGCGGTACAAACTCCGCACCACAAGCCACGGCAATCACGCTGTCCTGTGCCATAACCGCCGTGTTTACGGTGGTCATGGCCATAATTGTCAGTACAAGAACCAGTCGTTTCATCGTCTCGCCCCCTTTCTCTGTTGTCCTGCGGTGGCGGAGCGGTGGCGCGAAAGCCTTTCCATCATCTGCTTCTCCAGAGCATACACACGCTGTATCTGACGCTGCGAGAGGAAACCGCTGTACTCCTTGTAATACTTCTCCCTGATGTCGAGTAGCTTGCGACTGTGCTCAAAGCGAGCCTCAATGTCCTGCTCGTCTTGCGCGCTCTGGCTCTTGGTCGTTGCGGGGCGGCCTTTTGCGCCCGGTCTTGGACCAAGTGCCCACACCTCACGCTGGCACTTCAGGTAGGTTTCGGTGAACTTCTTGGCCGTAGCCTCGTCCATTGCCATTGTTTTCACTATGTGTGCCGCCTGCCGTTCGGCCAGTTGCTCGCGCGATTGCCGGCGGTTGCCGTCGGTCTGTGCCATGGCGGCCATGCTGAAGGTTAGGATTGCCGCCAATAGCAGCACCATTTTCTTTATGTTACCCATTGCTTTTATTGGTTAAGTTGTTCGTTTATGAATATGTCATTGCTGTATGCTTCCATCAGATATGCCTGGTCGGAAGCGTCAAGCCTGTCGAAAGCCTGTTCGAGAGTCTCCGCTTCTGCCGTTGCAACCGATGGTTGCCAGTGGCTGAAGGTGAGCACAAGGACTGCCACCGCTGCCGCTGCAATGGCCATTCTGCGCATCAGGCGCACCTTGTGAGTACTCTTTGTCGCATCTGGTTGGCCGTTGGCCACCCTTTCCATCACCGTTTGCTCCATGTCGCTGAAGAAGTTGTCGGGCACAGTGTAGGGCATACGCTTGCCTATGCTGTCGAGATTGAAGTCCTTTTCCATTGGTTCAGTCGTTTTCTTTCATGTAGTTGACAATCTTTTCCTTGGCCGTGTGGTAGTTGGCCTTGGCACTTGCCGCCGTAGAACCGGCCACTTGGCCTATCTCCTCGTAGGACAAACCGTCGTAGTAGCGCAGGTTGAAGGCCAGCTGCTGCTTGCGTGGCAGCGAGAGTATGGCCTTTTGCAGCCTGACAGCCTCAAGGTCGGAGTAGTCGGTGTAGCTGTCTGCCTCCATTGAACAGGCCGCCAGAGAGTCGCCGTCGGGCAGACTGAGTGTCGTCTTGCGCTGCCCTATCAGTCTCAAAGCCTCGTTGGTGGCAATGCGATACACCCATGCGGAGAGGGAGTTGGCGGGATTGAAGCCGTCAAACGAGCGGTACATCCTGACAAAGGCTTCCTGTGAGGCATCCTGTGCGTCGGCATGCGTCACCACAAGGCGGCGTATGTGCCAGTACACAGGCTGCTTGTACTTGTCCATGAGCAGTTTGAAGCCGCCCAAGGCATCCTCCTTCATCCGGCTTACTATCAGTTTGTCGTCTGTCACCGCCATTATTGTAGTGTGTGTACTCTATGCCCTATAGACCGTCTTGCCGTTCCTGACCGTGGCAACTATGGGTTTGCGTTTGTCGGCGGCAAAACTTTCAAGCTCGGCCTCAGCGGTCTTTTTCTTCAAACCGGTTATCTTGGCGTACTCCTTCGGGC
>CAVHML010000243.1:0-2772 GCA_963636905.1 bacterium | reverse complement strand
GGCTGTCAGCACAAGCGTTGAGTGATGACTTTGAAACCTTGCGGCTGGCCGATATATCTGTCAGCATCTTGTCCCATACTCCGTTCAGATACACCGAAACCTGCTCACGGTTGGGAGCACTCATGCCGTCGGACGTGAACTGTTCAGGCGCACTCTTGTACTTGCCAACCTTGGACAGTTGCATCTTCACTCCGAACTTTGCGAGTACATCCTTGAAAAACATTGGGGTGGCGGCCAGTCCATACCAGTTTATCATGCCCTGAGGATTAAGGTATACTTTGTCGGCCACCGAACATATATAATAGGTGAACTGCGTGTACATGTCGCCGTATGACACAATCCATTTGCCGCTCTTCTTGAAGTCAACAAGTTTATCGCGTATGGCCTGTGCGGAAGCTGGCGCATCCGGTGAGAACATACCTGCTTCGATGTAGATTCCCTTTATCTTCTCGTTGTCCTTTGCTTTGTCGATAGCTGACATCACATCGTTGTTAGACCGCTCGCTGAGAGCACCTGACAGGTTAAGAACAAGCACTGAATTGTCCTTAACTTCGGTCGTGGAATTACTTGAGGCAACCATTCCGGCGATTGAAATACCACCTATGATGCCTACGAGCACTCCTACTATCACCATGCCCACGACTGTTGCAAGCACATATTTCAAAAAATCTTTCATCGCTTCTGTTTATTAATGGTGTTTACACTATACATACGCCAACGCAATATTTGCATTCGGCTTCAATATACAGGCGGCTCAATATACCTGTTCTTGCACGTTAATATATAAGAGAATGCCCTATTTGGCATCTGCTCTTATACATTAACATAAAGAAAACCGCCTGGTCAGGCAATTCAAGTCTTACAGATGAGCCAGCTCAACTACTTTGTCTACAGCGGCGTGCAGACCGTCTGCGTTCTTGCCGCCAGCAGTTGCATAATGGGGTTGACCACCTCCACCACCTTGTATCAACTTTGCAGCCTCACGGACCATCTGTCCTGCGTTAAGCGAGTGTTCAGCCACCATGTCATCGCTAAGCATTACGCTAAGCATCGGTTTGCCGTTTTCAACAGTTCCGACGGCGCAAAGCAATGATGACGACACCGCCTGACGAATCTTGAACACGAGATCTTTGGCTGAAGCGGCAGGCATTGGCAGAATTGCCGTGATTACTTTCACACCGTTTACTTCATGAGCTTTGGCTATCAACTCGTCTTTTGCACGATCCACAACCTGAGCCTGGAAGCGGTCAATCTCCTTCTTCATCAAGTCATGCTCGTCGATGTACTTGCGTATAACGCCCTGCAAATCCTTTGCGTTGTTGAACAAAGAGCGTACCGCATTGAGCGCATCCTCTATGTTGTACATCAGTTTCTCGCACTCAACACCTGTCTTGGCCTCTATACGGCGTATGCCGGCGGCCACCGAACTTTCGCTTATTATCTTGAACATGCCTATGCGGCCTGTAGATTTGGCGTGGATACCGCCGCAGAACTCGCAGCTAGGACCGAAGCGTACCACGCGCACCTTATCGCCATACTTCTCTCCAAAAAGAGCGATGGCTCCCAGTTTCTTGGCCTCTTCAAGCGGAGTGTCGCGGTGTTCGTCAAGGGGAAGATCTTCACGTATCATCTTGTTGACCAAACGCTCCACCGCGCGCAGTTCCTCGTCGGTCACTTTCTGGAAGTGAGAGAAGTCGAAACGGAGCGTATCGTGGCTTACAAACGAACCCTTCTGCTCCACATGGTCACCGAGCACCTGTTTCAGAGCATAATCGAGCAAGTGGGTTGCGGTGTGGTTGGCGGCACTTCCGTTGCGCTTTTCCACATCCACGCTGGCGGTGAACGTTGCGTCAAGGTTCTTCGGAAGGGCTTTTACTATATGCACACTCTGGTTGTTTTCGCGCTTCGTGTCAACAATTTCCACCGTCTCATCGGCACTTTTCAGCACTCCGGTGTCGCCCACCTGACCGCCCATCTCGCCATAGAACGGTGTGCAGTCGAGTACTAATTCATAGAAAGAGGTCTTCTTTTGCGTCACCTTGCGGTAGCGCAGTATGCGGCACTCGTGCTCTTCGCAGTCGTAACCCACAAACTTCTGTTCGCCCTGTGCCAGTTCCACCCAGTCGGAATTCTCCACCTGTGCGGCGTTACGGGCGCGTTCTTTCTGCTTCTGCATCTCTTCGTCAAACTGCTTCTCATCTACTGAGAACCCGTTTTCGCGGCATATCAGTTCGGTAAGGTCAAGAGGGAAGCCGTAAGTGTCGAACAGACGGAAGGCCTGTGTGCCATCGAGAGTGTTCTTCCCGGCAGCCTTCAGCTCGTCCATGGCGGCATTGAGCAGATTGATACCCTTTTCCAGAGTACGCAAGAACGAGTCTTCCTCTTCCTTGATAACCTTTCCTATCAGTTCGCGCTGGGCTTTCAGCTCGGGGTAAGCCTCACCCATTTCACCTATGAACACAGGGAGGAGCTTGTATATGAACGCCTCTTTCTGGTCGAGGAACGTATAGGCGTAACGCACAGCACGGCGCAATATGCGGCGGATGACGTATCCTGCCTTGGCATTACCCGGCAACTGACCGTCGGCAATGGAGAATGCCACGGCGCGAAGGTGGTCGGCTACTACTCGCATAGCGACATCTGTATTCTCGCAAGCTCCGTACTGCTTGCCTGAAAGGCGTGAAATTTCCTTTATTATAGGCTGGAAAACGTCGGTATCGTAGTTGGAGTGCTTGTCCTGAAGGGCGCGCACAAGACGCTCAAAGCCCATGC
>CAVHML010000242.1:0-2827 GCA_963636905.1 bacterium | reverse complement strand
TTCTTTGTATATTCTCCCTGCTGGTATGTTGTGCATATATAAAAGCCAACGAAACAGTTAGTCTGCAAGGACTGTGGCGGTTTCAGCTGGATACTGGCAACAATGGCATTGCCGGACGGTGGTTTGCGCAAGTGCTGACAGACAGCATAGCTCTGCCATGCACCACAGAGGAAGCCCGCAAAGGCAACTTTAACCGCAAGGGAGAGGTGAAGCACCTCACGCGCAACCATCTGTATAATGGACGTGCATGGTATCAACGCGATATCGTAATTCCGCAGACATGGCAGGGACAGCGCATTGTATTCTCGATGGAGCGTACAAAAACCACCACAGTCTGGGTTGATACCATCTGTTTGGGCAAGCAAAATTCATTGACAACGGCGCATGAATATATTTTCCCTTCGGAACTTGCACCCGGCAAACACCGTCTGACGGTACTTGTAGATAACAAAGACTTGCCGCCAGTGGGCGATCCACACCAGTTGAGTGACCAGACTCAGACCAACTGGAACGGTATTCTTGGACGTATAGAGCTAAGGCGAACAGGACAACTCTATGTCAGCGATGCCCGAATAGAACCGGATATTACCAAAGGAACGGCACGTTTGCTGCTGTGTTTTGCTGCTGATGCTGCCATACCCGTGTGCGGAAAACTCTCAGTGGAGGTCTTTCCGTCTGACACATCAAGGCGACAGCACACCGAACCCGTAGCGTCGCAGACATTTGATTGCACCGGTGATACGGGCAAATGGCTCTCTTTTGACGTGAAGATACCCAATGCCAAGCTCTGGAGCGAGTTTCATCCCGACTTATATATAATAAGGTATAGGCTATCTGCTTCACTTTCTCCTCGGAAAGGGAGCAAGTTTGCTGGGAGTGAGGCCGTTGAAGGAGAGCTGACCTTCGGTATGCGTGAGTTTACCACGGCCGGTACGCAGTTCGCCATCAACGGTAAGACCACTTTTTTGCGCGGAAAGCACGACGCATGTGTCTTTCCCCTCACGGGCTATGCCCCGATGACGGTCGGAGAATGGGAGCGTGTGCTGCGTATAGCCAAGAGTTACGGCATCAACCACTACCGCTTCCATACGTGGTGTCCGCCCGAAGCAGCCTTTGAGGCCGCTGACCGTGTCGGAATATATATGCAGCCGGAGCTGCCGGTGTGGGGTAGCATCGGTGCAAAGGCCAAGAAAGAAAAAGGGGATGTGGAACAGAAACTTGACAACGACCCTGTGCAGAGCCGCACCGACTACCTTCGCGAGGAAGGTCTGCGGATATTAAAGGCTTATGGCCATCATCCGTCGTTCGTGATGTTTGCGCTTGGCAATGAAATGTCGGGTTCTGAGGAGGTCATGGCCGACCTTATAGCCACCTTCAGGCAGTATGACTCCACCAAGCTCTATGCCCAAGGGTCGAACAACTTCCTCAGCAAACCGCACTTAGTGGACGGCGATGACTACTGGACCACCACCATGACGGGCGGCAACTATCATGCCGGGCACTACGAGGCGGACACTGACGGCAAGGAAGTGCGCGGCTCCTATCCCGTACACACCAAAGGACATGTGAACAATGAGGATTGCGGCACGATGAAGGACTACACTTCGGCTATCAAAGGCATCACGGTGCCGGTGATAGGACACGAGATAGGACAGTATCAGGTATATCCCGACTATGAAGAGACAAGGAAATATACCGGTGTGGTGCGTGCCGCCAACCTCGAACGCTTTCGCAAGAGTTTGGAACAGCATGGAATGTCGGCACAGAACAAGACATTCATGCAAGCATCTGGTGCTCTTGCCGTAGCATGCTACCGGGAAGACATTGAAACGGCACTGCGCACGCCGGGTTTCGGAGGCTTCCAACTGCTCGATTTGCAGGACTTTCCCGGACAGGGCACAGCTCTTGTAGGTATTCTTGATGCCTTTATGGACAGCAAGGGACTTGTTTCGCCCGAAGCGTGGCGGCGGTTCTGCTCCGAGGTCGTTCCGTTGGTGCGTATGGAGAAGCGCATCTGGACTGCCGACGAGACCTTTACCGCCACGATTCAGGTGGCCAACTACAGCGAAAACGAACTGGACGCACCCGTGCAATGGTCGCTTTCAGCCCTCTCGGAGGGCACACTCCCGGCCAAGCCCATCGCCCAAGGTACTGTAACCACGCTCGGCACAATAGCCATTCCGCTCCATTTTGTCAAAGAGAACAGGCAGCTTGCCCTCAAAGTCAGGGTGGGGCAGTATGAGAACGACTATCCCGTGTGGGTATTCGTCCGTGAGCAGCCCGTCAAGACCAAAGGCGTTGTCATTACCCGCACATTCGACAAACATACACTGCGTGCCTTGGAAAAAGGGAAGACCGTGCTTCTGCAAGCCGACACGACCAGCTTGCGACAATATATTGGCGGAGCGTTCCAGACCGACTTCTGGTGCTACCCAATGTTTCGCCGCTACAGTCCGCCAGGCACTATGGGACTACTTATAGACTCCGCCAGTGCAGCCTTGCAGGGTTTCCCCACAGCCTCACATTCCGACTGGCAGTGGTGGAATATCGCCCGGTACAGTCCTGTGATGGTGCTTGATCCGATACCGCAGGTGCAGCCTGTTATTCAGGTTATCGACAACCTTTCACGCAACCACCGCCTCGGTATTCTCTTTGAAGCCAATGTCGGCAAGGGGCGTCTCGTGGTGACAACCATCGGTTTCGGCACGCCGTGCCCCGAAGTACAGGCTCTTTTTAACAGTCTGCTCCGGTATATGCAGGGCAAGGACTTCCACCCCAGTGTGACACTGACTCCAGATGAAATTACCAAACTGTTCAAATGATGAAA
>CAVHML010000241.1:0-2831 GCA_963636905.1 bacterium | reverse complement strand
CTCGGTCAGCACGGCCATGTTGGTAAGCTCCGAAAAGTAGCGCACTCCGTAGGTTTTTATCCACCGGTCAACCATTTCCTGCGCCTCTCTTATGGTGATGTCTTGCATGATGGTGGTCATTTCATTATCTCTACCCATGTTTCGTCGAAGTTGATGCTGCGGAGTATGTCGTCCTTGTCCAGCCTTGGCGGCTGCTTGATGCAAAACTTTGTGGCGTTGACAGGCACTTTTGTGTGTATTGTAAACTGCGCTCCGTGCGGCTGCCAAGTGAACTTTATCTCGTCGGTTTCCATGTTTTTGCCTATCAGGTTGCCGTTTGCGTTCACTTCCCAAATGTAGTCGTTGGTGCGAAACCGCCGGTTTTCTTCCTCGAACAGCGTGTAGCTGAGCATGTCAGTGGAGCGTATGAGTATCATGGAGCGCACAGCGTTGTAGTTGTCTTGCGCTATATTGATGCGCTCATTCCATATTCCGAGCACTGCGCGCCCCGTTTGCTGTATGTCCTTGTGCGGGTCGCTGATGCCGTAAGAGTAGTCTGGCGAGCACCGGCCGCTGATTAGCCTTACGGTTTTGGCCGTGAAAGGGTTGGCGTTTTTAACCGTTTTCATCGACCAGGCCATCCTTTCGAGCACCACGTCGGCTATTCCCACCGGCGAATCAAGATGTTTCCCGCCAATGGCGTCGGCGAAAGCGTCGCCCCAGTCGCTGCCTGAAATGTCTTTGCGGCCTGTGTATAACAGGTAGACCAGGTGTCCTCCTATCTTGGTTATGACCTCTACGGGTATTTCATTGATAGGATATGGCTCGTGGCTGTGCAGCTTGCTGCTGTCGCGCAATCGTGGATGTTTCATGTCGTTGCTGTATTATGTTGTCAATCCTTTGTGCTATGGCTCTTATCATTGGCACTGCCACCGAGTTGCCCGTCTGTCGGCGTATCTCGCTGTGCGAAACGGCAATCTTGAAACTGTCGGGAAAACCTTGCAGTCTGAGCAGTTCGCGCGAAGAAGGGCGGCGCGTTCCGTTGACGAGAAGGTAGTTGTATGACGCGCCGGTGCGCAGGGCGCAGGCATGATCGAGCACGGATATGTTGCCAGACTTGTTCTCATGCCAGATGGAAGGGTAGAACACTTGCTTGCCAACCACGCTGTTTTGGCGTTTCAGGGCTATCTTCTCCGAGGCGAAAAGCGTCTTGTCAACGTCTTCGTCGCGCTCCAATACCGACTGCAGACTGTACTTCTGGCGCTTGAAATCGAAGCTGAACTCGTCGCAGAGTGCCTTGTCGGTGAAGCCAACTATAATCACTCGCTCGCGTTTCTGCGGCAGTCCGAAGTCGAGGGCGTTGAGTATGCGCCACTTCACGTGGTAGCCCAAGTCAGCAAGTGTCCGTATTATGGTGGCGAAGGTGCGCCCCTTGTCGTGGGTGGTCAGCTGTTTGACGTTTTCAAGCAGTATCATTTTTGGCCTGTGGTGCGCCAGTATGCGCGCAACTTCAAAGAACATGGTGCCCCGAGTGTCCTCAAAGCCGCGCATTTTGCCCATGATACTGAACGCCTGGCATGGAAATCCGGCAAGCAGGAGGTCGTGACGGGGTATGTCACCGGCGGCTATCCGGGTGATGTCGCCGGCAGGACGCTCGCCGAAGTTGGCCTCATAGGTGTCACAGGCGGCCTTGTCCCATTCGGAAGAGAATACGCACTGGTAGCCCAACTCGTCGAACGGCAGTCGTATGCCGCCGATTCCTGCGAACAGGTCAATGAATTTTATTCTCTCGTCCATGCTTGCAATAGTTGTTTCTCCGTTGTTCAGGCGCCGCAATGCGCCGTGTTTGTCACTCCTTGTTCTTGGTATCCATGCAGATAGTGACGGGTCCGTCGTTGAGAAGCTCCACTTTCATGTCAGCCCCGAACTCGCCCGTGCCTATACTCTTGCCCAGAGCGGTGGTCAGACGGGCGCAGAAAGCCTCGTAGAGGGGTATGGAGACCTCGTGGCGGGCGGCTCGTATCCACGACGGACGGTTGCCTTTCTTGTAGGAAGCCATCAGAGTGAACTGGCTGACCACCAGAATCTCGCCCTGAATGTCCATCACGGAGAGGTTCATCACACCGTTTTCGTCGTCGAAAACGCGCAGTCCTATAATCTTCTTCACCAGCCAGTCGATGTCTTCTGTAGAGTCGTCCTCGCAGATGCCCAACAGGATGAGGTAGCCTTGGCCTATGGCCGACTTGATGTGGCCGTTGATGGTCACAGAGGCGTGCGCCACGCGTTGTATAACAGCTCTCATAACTGTCTGCAAAGTTACTGATTTCTGCGTAAAGGCCAATGCTGCGCAGGGTTAATTTGGGTGGCCTTGGAGATGCTGAAAGTCGGGTAGGGATGAGCCGTTGATTGGGAAGAAAAACGTACAGATGAGGGTTGCCAATCATAACTCGGCCACTTTTGCACCGTAACTCGGCCATTTACGATGCAAAAGTGGGCGGTTTACGGGTGCTAAACCGCCCACTTTTGTGAGACATGTTGCGGAGATAGGGTAGGAGAGGCGTAAGCTGTGGAGTATCAACGGCTTACGCCTCGTTGTCCTCTTGCGGTTCTGTTGGATGGAAATAATCGTACACCGCCTTGGCTTTTGCCGCTCCAATGGCGGCGGTAAGGGCTGTGAGTTCAGCCTCCTTTATCTTCTTCACACTGCGCATGGCGCTCAGCAGAGCGTCTTTGGTCTTCGGACCTATGCCGGGAATGTCGTCCAGCTCGGAGTGGAGAGCGTGTTTAGAGCGCTTGTCGCGGTGGAAAGTGATGGCAAAGCGGTGCACCTCGTCCTGTATGTGGGTCAGCAG
>CAVHML010000240.1:0-2838 GCA_963636905.1 bacterium | reverse complement strand
CCAAGTGCGGGTCGCCATAGACTGTTGGGCCGCATACGTACATACCAACGTTAGGGGCGTTGAGCGGCTTAAACAGCTCCTTGCTTCTCGTGAGCGTATTGTATATCAAAAGTTTCTGTTCCATAGAGTGTATATAATCTATAAACCTACTGTAATTACATTGCAAAGGTAATGCAAACACAGGAATAATACAAAATATGTGACGATTAAAAGAATGAAAACCAGCGGTTTTTGATGCAAAACTGGGCGGTTTTTGGGTCGTAAATGGGTGGGGTTTTGTGGCAGTAGTGTACGAAAGTACTGAAATATGTACTGCTTTACTATTGCCGCAATGCCTTTTCGGGCTAATTTTGCATACATCCTGACGGCAAGAAGCTGCGGAATACGGCTCAAACAGACCGTTACTGGGCCTCGCTGTACTTGCAGGAAAGAACTTGAAACAAATCGGGAAAGAACCTAAAACAAAATGAACATACGCAAACTACTGATTACTGTTTCGTGTGCAATGCTGGCAGTTGCCGCCACAGCACAATGCGACATACACGTGGCCAAATACTATGGCGACCGCAAAGCCGCCGTGAGCTACACCTTCGACGACGGTCTTGAGGAGCACTATACGCGGGTGTTTCCAGAGTTGAAGCGGCGCGGACTGAAAGCCACCTTCGGCATCGTGGGCAGCAAGGTGGGGCGCGACATGAAGGGAACACCCTGTCTCACGTGGGCGCAGCTGCGGCAGATGGCCGCCGACGGACAGGAGATAGCGAGCCACGGATGGGGACACAAGAGCGTAGTTAAGTTGTCGGGCGAGGCGTTGCGCTATGAGGTTGAGCACAACGACACCGCAATCCACGACAGTGTGGGCGTGTTTCCGCTCACATACTTCTATCCCGGCAACCGCAAGACGCCCGAGGCCGTGGCCTTTTGCAGCCGTGGCCGGGTTACTACCCGTACGGAGCAGGTGAGCATAGGGTCGAAGCGCGACACCCTGTGGTTGCAGTCGTGGGTGGAAAATCTGCTGAGGAGCGGCAAGTGGGGCGTGGGCATGACCCACGGCATCACCCGGGGCTACGATGCCTTTGCTAATCCGCAGGTTTTGTGGAGCCACTTCGACTATGTTTGCCGCTTGTGCGACAGCCTTTGGATAGCTCCCTTGCGCGACGTCGGAGCCTATGTGGCGGAGCGCGATGCGGTGCGACTCAAGGTGAAACGGGGTAGGGGCAAGACCATAGTGCGCCCGACACTGAAACTTGACCGCAAGCTGTTCAACCATCCGCTCACGCTCGTGATTCATACATCTGCGCCCGTCACCGCCACGCAAGACGGCCACACGCTCGCAGTGAGGGTGCACGGCGGCAAGGCCGTGATAGACTTCAACCCCAACGGCGGCAAGATAACGATAAAAGAAGAATCTAAAGCTATATAATTAATGAATAGAAATATTATCTTTGCGGCACTTCTGTGCCTCATGGCCACGCTTTCAGCCAGTGGAAAGGTGAAGACGGCCAACGTTTTCAGCGACAATATGGTGTTGCAGCAGGGCAAGACCCTGCGCATCTGGGGCACCGCCGACAGTGGCGAGAGCGTCAGTGTCAATGTGGGAGGCCACAAGGCCAAGACCAAAGCCACGGCCGACGGCCTTTGGAGCGTGGCCATAAAGCCGCTCAAAGCGTCGGTACGCCCAGTGAAATTCGAGGTGAAGGGCAGCGGCAACACCGTGAGTCTGCGCAACGTGCTCGTGGGTGAGGTGTGGATAGCCAGCGGTCAGTCAAACATGGAATACTCCATGAACAACCATCCCCAGTACTGCAAACCCAAGAAAGGCGATGCTGACCGGCTGCTGCATGAGTATGAGGCGGCCGGCAACCCCCTGATACGTATAATGTACGTGCGCAAGGACCTTAAGCAGGACACCCTGCCCACAGCCGGATGGCAGACCCTCGGACGCGAGTCGCTGCGCCCGTTTTCGGCTGCGGCCTACTTCTTTGCCAAGGCGTTGCAGGATAGTCTGAAGGTGCCCATTGGCGTGGTCTCCACGGCGTGGGGCGGCACCCCCATAGAAGACTGGACTCCTTCCGATGCCTACAAAGGCCATCCGCGCTTGGCTCGCCTTGCCACGCGCCATCTCGGCAACCGCTACAATCGCATGGTGAAGCCCATCGCACCCATGACCGTTCGTGGATTTCTGTGGTATCAGGGCGAGGCCAACCTCGTGAAAGGCGAGACCTCGTTGTATGCCGACAGGATGGAAGCCATGGTTGAGGCTTGGCGCAAGGAGTGGGCCGATACGCTCCTGCCGTTCTATTACGTGCAGATTTCGCCCTTCCGCTATTCGTCGCGGCGCAAGGATCTCGTGGCCAAGACGTGGCAAGACCTGCCCCGTTTCTGGGAAGCACAGACCAGCTGCTTGTCGCGCATACCCTGTTCGGGCATGGTGGTCACTACCGATATACCCGAAGACCTCGGCGACATACATCCGCCATACAAGTGGACAGTGGGCGAAAGGCTGGCCAAGCTGGCTCTCAACAAGACCTATGGGCGCACGGATGTGGTGGCTGAAGGACCAACGATGCGCAGCGTGAGCAGAGATGGCGACAGCATAGTGGTGGAGTTTGACAATGCCGAGGGCGGTCTCGTCACGCGCAATGGCAAAGACCCCGACTGGTTTGTGGCCGTGGTCAAGGGCAAATATGCCAGTGTGAAGGCGAGGATAGACGGCAACAAGGTGATAGTGAGTGGTCAGAAGATGGACAGTCCGCTCACGCTCAACTTCGGTTGGGACGAGACGGCACAGCCAAACCTCACCAACAAGGCCGGACTGCCAGCCCTTCCGTTCCGCTA
>CAVHML010000239.1:0-2900 GCA_963636905.1 bacterium | reverse complement strand
TGTTTATGGATATATGCAAGCATGCCGATGACGTATGGTTTAAGGCCATGTCGCTCAAGAAAGGCACCCCGGTATGCCATGTGGAAACGTTTCACCCCGAAGGAGATGATTACGTCGAGATCAGGGAGGTGCAGGACACAGCCCTGTGGCTGCTGAATTGCAACCAGTCGGCAAACGACAAACAGATAGAAAATGTGTTCACGAAATACGGTCTGTATAAGCTTCTGGACAACCATGCCGAATAAAAACAAGCTGTGCGGCAATGCGCTTTGACCCAACAACCAAGGAAACTGACAAGATGAAGAGAACAGGTACTTTTACGCTCGTGCCCTTTGGCGGACTGGCCAACAGAATGTATGCCATAGCCTCGGCCTACTGCACCTGCCAGACAAACGGCAGTAGGCTCAGTGTGGTGTGGTTCAGAGAATGGGGAATGAAGGCTGACTTTTGCGACATCTTTGAACCTTGGACGGAAGACAAGGCCGCCATACGTGAGGCCAATCCGACAGACTACATCGTGAACGACCGCCCCCGCCAGCGCAATTTCTATGCACCAAAGCTCGTGCAAAGACTCGTTTACGACAGAAGAATTTATGAAGACTGCGTGTCGCAGCTGCGCGACGAAGGCTTCGACTTTGCAGGATGGAGCCGCGGCAAGCGGTGCTACCTCGTCACGTGCGTCAGGTTTGCGACTATTCCGGCGGAGATTTGGCACAAGCTTTTCCGCCCAGTGAAGCCCGTAATGGATGCCGTGGAGGCCAACTGCTCGCGGTTTTCGTCCTACACCATAGGCATGCACATACGCCGGAGCGACAACCGGGAGGCCATAAAGGAAAGTCCCACGCATCTGTTTGTGGAGACCGGCAAGAGGGAAATCATCCTGCATCCCGACCTAAAGATATTTCTCGCCACTGACAGCGATGAGGTAAAAAAGGAGATGAGGGACGCTTTCGGCGACAGAATAATCACGGCAGAAGCACCGGCGTCGCGCGAAAGCATCAGCGGAATACGTGACGGACTGGTGGACCTGTACACTCTGTCACGCACAAACCATATCTACGGTTCGTGGTCAAGCAGCTTTTCACGCATGGCCGCAAGGATTGGAAACCTCGAACTGACCGTTCTCACCGTCAATGGTTGAGGTTTTCTCTCTTGCTCATATACCTTATATATTCTGTGCAGTACACTGGAAAGAGCAGGGCGCGCAGGTTGTTGCGCAGACAACGGCGTTCACGAACCCAGAACAGTTCGCTCTGGTGGTGCAGACAGAACAACGACAGCCACAGGGTGCTCCACAACGTGCCTTTGGCCTGTGCCTTCAGCATACGTTTGGTCTTAGGCAAGTCAGGACAACCGCCCTTTATGGCCGACAGGAAGTTGAGGTTAAGCTGTGCGCGGCGCATCAGTTCGGGCTTCAACTCGGCGTACAGGCGGAACGACTGCCACACTGTGCGCACCATATTGCCTATGGTGTATCTGTTGTCCATCGGCTTCGTATAGGTCGCTGCATCGGCATGGCGACGCTGGTTTACTATTTTCTTGTCCACATACACCACTCCATCATATGCAGCAGCTGCGGTTGCGAGCACCACATCATAGGTTCGGTTGGCGAAATAATCCTCATCGTGCGGAATAAGGTCTAAGAAGCGTCGATGGAAAAGCATGGTGTGCCCCGGAATGGCGTTGGCAAAGCACAGGCGGATGAGGCTGTAGTTTGGCACCCGTGCGTCAGTGCGCACTTCTACCCCCTCCCTCTGAAAAAGGTACTGAACGTCCAAAGCACAGCAGTTTGTCCTTTCCATCGTGCAGCAAGGCTTCCATCTGGATTTCTATCTTGTCCTTTTCCCACACGTCGTCCTGGTCTGACAGCGCTATGTAGTCGCCTGTGGCGCGCGCCATGGCCGAAAAGAAGTTGCGGCTGACGCCTTTACCAGCCTCGTTGTGCCATACGGTGACGTTAGCATAGCGGTTGGCATAGTCGCAGAGTATGTCAAACGTGCCGTCAGTGGAGCCGTCATCTTGCAGAATTATCTCGTGTATAGGGTATGTCTGGGCTATTATGGAGTCTATCTGCTCCCTTACATACCGCGCGCCGTTATAGGTACACACCACAATCGACACCTTTTGCACCGTCATATCCTTGCCGTTTTCCATCTTTCAAAGTTTTTTCTTGTTCCTATACTGTAGCAATAATGTGTGCTATCTGTGCAGCTTGCTCATAAGAAACTGCATAGCCTCATCAAATATTTTCACTCTCAGCACCTTCATCACGCCGAGATAGACCGCCGCAGCCACCGCTACCTTGACGGCAAAGCGCGCGTAAAGATTGTCAAACGGCAGCGACGCCAGCCACGCCACACCCATTGCCGCAGCCGAAATGGCCATAAAGGGAGCTATGTCGCACAGGGCGGTGAGCAGCCGCAAACCGGTTTCCTTATGGACAAAGTGCTGCCACACCGCAATGTAGAGCACGTTGAGACAAACATAGCAGCGTATCATCCACGCTATGCCGTAGTTGTGGCTGAAGAAGATGACGCACAGTTGCAACAGACTTATGGTGATAGTGCTCCACATAAACACGTTTGACTTGCCCTTGCTCATAAGCAGGTTGGAATAGAGCGTCACCACAGGAGCGAAAGCCCACCAAAGGCACAGCGTCTGCATGAGTGGCACGCAGGGAAGCCACTTGTCGGTGATGGTTATCACAATGAACTCCTGCGCCACCAAGGCCAGTCCGCCAAGTGCGGGAAAGGACAGGAATGCCGTGAAGCGCAGCATCTTCCGGAGCACGTTGCACTGCCGCCCCCGGTCGTCGGCCACGCTGGCCAGCACAGGCTGCGCCACGCTGCTGGCAGTGCCGCTGATGAAGTAGCTGGCAGTGGAGCACCACTTGTTTGACT
>CAVHML010000238.1:0-2920 GCA_963636905.1 bacterium | reverse complement strand
TACAGTCAACAAGGTATGGTTTCGAGGGCAAAAGGCGGCAATGGAGGTCTTAGGGATTTCAATCTTTGTGCGTATAAGCCGGACTTGTCAGTGTCATGTGTGCCTGTCAGACATAGCCTCGAAGAGGCTTCATCTCAGTAACCCCACGTGCAGCGTTAGCGAAACGTGGGGATTTTTGCGCATCGAGCATACATCGGCTTCGAAGATGCCGCACAAATGGGGCAGAATGACGCACACAAGACGCTGCAGACCGTGCCGCGCGAGGGCAAAGAATCCCTGCGTTATGAGGCAAAACAAGCCACAGTTGCACGGGGAAACAATACTTTGTAACCAGTTGATGGCCAGTTAGTTTCGTAAATAGACCGTTTGCAGGTCGTAAATACGGCATTTACGATAGCAAAATGCGGCATCTAAGGGTCGTAAATGCGGCATTTACGATAGCCAAACCGGGACTATTTCAAAAAAAGGATAAAGACGGCTGTGAAGAAAGGGGCATCCGAGGGTCGTTTCCCGTTGGGTTGCCGTCAGGGAAAGGGGCACAGAAAAAGGGGGAGTCTGCACTCGCTTGTGCCAGACTCACCCCTTACTACTACTAATCTATTAACTAAAAAAACTAACTTCGAGGTTTATTCTTCGTCATCCCAAAGGTCATAGTCACCATATTCCTTGCCTAAGGCGTCCGTACCGTTGCCTTCCGTAGTGGAGAAGGTCTCCGTGTAGCTTCCGGGCAGCTCTCCGCTTCCTGCAAGCAGCTGGTACTCTACCTGTATGCCCACTATGTCAAGCGTGGGGCGGCTATATGGTTTTCTTGTCTGTTTCATTTTTGATTTCCTTTCCTTGGTTTAGGTGGGTTCTATAAATTAGCTTTGCCGGATTTTGAGGCTGTTTCCGAGAGCATATCGTCAGCGAGCAAGGGAGTAATGCGGGCATTACGACCGAGCGAGGTGGCGGTATGAACCGGAAAGATAGTGCAAGCCGAACGCAATGAAACTTGCTTCAATTGCTGAGGCGCAGCCTATCTTATGTAAAAGAGGCCAAAAGACGGTAAAACGTAACCCATATTGTCTTGTTGCTTATTACGGTGGTAATTTATAGAACCCACCTTTAGTAAACTACCTTCTTGCCTTTCTTCACGTAAACGCCCTTTTGGGGAACGGTGACACGCTGTCCGCCGAGCGTATATAGGGTATCCGGCTCGGTTGTCACGCAGCTCTGTGCGTTCTTGATGCCCGTAAATTCACCGTCAAACACGATGCTCAGACCGTTGGTTGCGGCAGACGCTACTGTGGAAGCCACGGGCAGGTAAGCCTTTCCTGCGTCAAGCGTCATGCCTGTGGCCGGTACTTTGACGAAACCCGATGCGTTGAGGTAGAACAAGGTGTTGCTTCCGCTCGTCTGTCCCAGTGTTGTAGTCTCAAGAACTCCCACGAGTGAGTTGTCTTCATTGGCCGTCTGCGGATTTGCCACGGCCACTTCCTCCTCGGCAGCGCCGCCACTGGCCGAGCGAAGCACCACGCCCTCGCCGGCAGCCACGGTGGCTACCTTAGTCATAGTGACCGTACTGCCACTGACGGAAGCCTTATATGCAGCAATGTCCGTTGCATTGGTGAAGTCCATCGGATAGCTTGGACAGAACGTGGCCTTGCCTTTCTCCCCTACACTGACCTTTTGGGCGGTCACAGCATCACCGGTTTTGCGGATAATGATGTAGTCAAAATTGTTGGATTGGCTCGTTTCTGTACCATATTGTATCGTGGCTGTCGCTGCAATATTGATGGGTATTGACTTTATACCGGTATCTTTGTATGAAGCGACACTGACGTTGTCAACATACATAGAGCAGTCTCGCACTGCGTCACTCAACGTTGAATAGATGAACAGTTCCATGGTATAGGCCCCTGTCTCCAAGGTTGTCAGAGCGGACTTGCCTTGTTTACAAGTACCAACATTACCGTTTGAAGCCTTAACATTCGCTGTTCCGCCAAATTCCTGGTACAGTACTATGCTCTCATCCTTAACATAAGTGTAGGTCTTCGCTATGTCTGCCGTTCCCATTGTGACGGTTTCGCTGAAGTCGGTACGCCCCTCACTGTCCTTCAACACATAGAACACACCGTCTTTCTCCACAACCTTTGCCAGGCTAAATGCGTAGTCTAAGCCTTCTTCCACCTCGGTTTCCTTTGCGTCAACAAGGGCGTTGCCTTCATTATCCACGATATTTACAGTGACGTTGTGCTTCTTTACGGCATTGGGATTGTATATCCTAATCTTATGCAACACGCCATTTGAACTGGCTGGTTGGAACACATACAAGTCGGCATCGGCCGTTGTCTTGTTTGTAACAGTGACAGTCGTCGACGAGGTTATCTTGTTTTCATCCCTGCCAAGGGTAAACGACACCGCCAAACGCCGGTTGTTAGTACTTTTCCCTGTCACTTCGGCTACATATCCGGCAGGCACGTTCACCTTAACATAATTGATTTTATTGGTTGCATCGACCTTTCCGTCAAAATATACGCCACCACTCCACTTGGTTTTGGCACCTGTCGTAAAATAAAAGGTCACTCCCGTTTCCGAAGTCTGCCCCTCGGTATTATAAGTATAGGCAGTAGCCTCGCTGGTATTGACTATAGCCTGCGTTCCCCACACGCTTTTGTCGGTGAAGTCATAGGTTATGTCGTCTGACGTTGACGTTTCAGAGGCCATGACCGCCGTTATGGAGGCCAAAAGGCATGACAGTGAAAGTAATTTCTTTATCATCTTACTGTTGTTTTAGGTTATGCTATTTTTGCTTGGTAGTTTTCTTCCCGGCTTTAACGTTGCCGCAACCACGCCGCAAATGTAGGCGTAATGCAGCAGCGGGAGTATTCATTTTTGTACGAAAGGTTCGGAAAATCGTCCGTTAGCGGCTATTTTTAGG
>CAVHML010000237.1:0-2922 GCA_963636905.1 bacterium | reverse complement strand
ATCGATGACCATACGCCTTGTTGCATCGCCTGTATATACAGTTCCATCGTCTGTGCGTTTTGTTGCATCGCCGAAGTGTCCTGTTGCATTGCTTATATGCTTGTCTTCGCCGGTTATACTCTCTGTCTCAAAGGCTGGGAAGATGCTTTGCAACGGCAAGCGGTGGCCGTCTGTTACAAGGAGTTGACTGCAAAAGGCTTTCATATTGCCAGTTGGAGCTTGGCTATAGACGGGTCGGCTCTCGTTGCCGTACCTGTCCATTGCCCTAACGGCATAGTTCAGTTCCGGCCGGGCGGCGGTTCGCGGCACGAACAGCTGCGTCAAGCCAAGTCGTGTGGCCACAAGACACCTTGCATCGTCGGTGTTTACCGGGAAGGAAGTGTCGGCATAGACATTGTAAGAGAGTGTCGGGCAGTCCGAAAGGCTCTGTGCCCCACCCCATTCCAGCATATCGCCGTCCTTTGTGCGCACCACTTTCAGCCCCGTAGGCGGCGTTGGCTTTGCGGCAGACTGCCATGTCATGGGCGGAACAAGGGCGGGATAGGTGTCAATCTCGCCGCTCACCGTGTCATAAATGCCCTTGGTGTTGTCGGTGAAGAACTTGGAACGGAAGTAGGCATGCCCCATTCCGCTCATGCGGCGCAGCACTTGCAGCTGGCGGAGTATCACTTCGGCGTCCCAATCCTTTTCCTTCGGCGACATCATATACACCCCCAAACCGGGGACAACGATGCGTCCATAGCTGTTTTCCTGCCAATCGAGCGCAAACGGATAAAACTGATTGTCCTTGAAATACATCATCGGGAACAGCTCATCCATAAGCCCTTCCCTAAGCCAACCCTGCGCATCCTGGCAAACACGGGTGTAGGCGTTCCAGCCCCGGCTTGAGTAGCGCGATAGGTCGTCGTGCTTTCCCACCGGCGAACAGCTCATCTTCACCCACGGTTTCAGCGACTTCACCGCATCATGCACCTTCCTTACTATCGCCGTAATGTTGCGCCGCCCTTCTGTGCGCCCCACCTTTATCTGCCAAGTCTCCGGGTAGCGTATGTAGTCGAGGTGTATGCCATCCACATCATAACCGCTGACCACCTCCCGACACAGTTTTGCAAGATAGTCACCCGTCTCACTGCGCTCCGGATTGAGGTAGCCGTAGCCGTCTATCTTGCGTAGCAACGCAGGACGGCTGGCGCGCAGACGCTTGCAACCGGTGCCGTTCCACAGACCAACCGGTATCGCCACTATCCAGGCGTGAAGCTCCATGCCCCGCTTGTGGCACTCTTCGACGGCAAATTGCAGCGCATCGTAGCCCGGAGACTGCCCCGGTATGCCAGACAGACAGCCGTCCCACGGTTCAAAGGCCGAGGGATAGATGACCGTACCGCGCACACGCGTCTGTAGCAATACGGTATTTACGTTGGCCGCACGCAACTTGTCGAGAATGTCGCACAGCTCCTTTTGCTGCTTGCGTGCCGAAGAAGCCGAGCGCGAATAGCTGTGCGGCCAGTCCAGACCGCCTATCGTGGTGAGCCAAACCGCCCTCACCTCATGCTTGGGCATGGGCGTTTGGGCAACGGAAGGGACGTATGCAAACAGCAGCAACAACGCTCCCACAATCGGGAGAAGGCTTGCCAACAGAGTCCTTATGCTTGTCTTGACGGTTATCATTTCATGTTCTTTATTAGGCAAAAACGTACCAAAAGCCCTATATAAGTGACGGTGAAAAATAAGTTGGTATGATTTGCGGCTTATATTTTTGAGATGTTTTCGGTTCTCGAAGAGGGAGCATAGCGGGCTATGTGACCGATGAGAGAGACGAAAACAGCCAAAAAGATGAGCCGAAAAGTCTGACGTAACATATGTTTGTCATGGTTCAAATCGTACCAAGTTGTTTTTTACCGTCACTAAAAGGAAAGGCGAAGCCGTTTTACTGCAACAGCCCCGCCCAGTGAACCCGATGGGATTCAAACCCATGACCTTCAGAACCGGAATCTGACGCTCTATTCAGCTAAGCTACGGGTCCTTAAAAGTGGGTGCAAAGGTAATAAAAAGAAAACAAACGATGCCAATTCTGCGGCTTTATTTTTCGCAAGCCGCCATCTGCCTCAAAAGGCGAGGATGCCACGGACACGTCGATATGCATCTTTTGCGGTCTTCAAGTAGATATTGAAATACAGTGCATCGCCGAAGTATATGCCATAGGCTGTGCTTTCTGTGCGTTCTGTAGATGTCCAGTATGGACAACCCTCCAGTTGTGTATAATTGCCGGTACCGACCACTTTCAGGTAGTTGTTGATGTTGTTCATGGCATTTGTGGCCAGTGTGCCGTTCCCAATCTTCAAGGGGTTACTGTTACTCCTTGAAGAGGCATCGTTTTTGGCCGTAGACACATCCACCCCTCCTATGCCACTGGTGCTTAATATATCTATCCACTCGCCCATACTCGGTATATACCAGTCGGTTGTGTATTTCTTCGGGGCGGGAACGTTTGTGCGGAAAGTTTTTATTGCGTTGAAAATGGGGAAAGCCGATATGTCGGAGCCACTGTTTATCACATTGTCGGTAAGGACAAGTCCGTTCGTACCATTCTCATAAGCATCTTTGAGTGTGGTGCAGGTTGTGCCGAAAGCGGTGTCGCTCGTGCGCCATTGAATACTTGCATAACCCGGTTGTTTCAGTGCCATCACCAAACCGTGCGTTCCGGCCTTGCTGCTGCATGCGTTTGTCTCGCCGTAAAGGTAGGCTACCACACCGATAGCCTGCGTTTTCTGGCCGTCCGTGATGCTGTTTGCCTTAACCAATGTGCCGTCAGAGAGCATAATGTCGCCGAGTTCCACACCGCTGTAATCTGGAGCTGTGAAATTTATTGCCTTCACATCGCACCGTCCGATAGTAAGGCTTCCGTAGTTGAGTGTACGGGTG
>CAVHML010000236.1:0-2926 GCA_963636905.1 bacterium | reverse complement strand
TAAATGCCGCATTTACGACATCTAAATGCCGTGTTTACGGTGGCCAAACGCACGGGTTGCGACAGGGAAAGCATACGGAAAAAGGGCAAGTCGCCGAGACTTGCCCTTTCTTTTAGCTTTTGCTTTACGGAAGCCCTACATGAGGAACTTACTTTCCGTGGTGTTCGTCAGAAACGGTCAGTTTCTTGCGACCCTTGGCACGGCGTGATGCCAACACGCGGCGGCCGTCTTTCGTGGCCATTCTCTCGCGGAAGCCGTGCTTGTTCACTCTTCTCCTGTTGTGCGGCTGGAATGTTCTTTTCATTGTTCTTTGCTATTTTATTGTTTATTCTTCAACACTTTGGGCTGCAAAAGTACGCATTTTTTTCGTAACTCCAAAGGAATAAGCGTTTTTTAGCCCCTCCTTTTACTCTTTTTTCAGGAAAATAAGTACCTTTGCACCCGTAAAAACGAGCGCAAACGAGTACACATATATATTATTATAAAGCGACATGATCAACTCACAAGACATCAAGAAGGGAACATGCATCCGCCTGGACAACCAGATATGGGTTTGTATCGACTTCCAGCACAGGAAGCCAGGCAAGGGCAACACGGTGATGAACACCAAGCTGAAGAACGTTACCGACGGAAGAGTGCTCGACCGCACGTTCCAGGTGGGCTTCAAACTTGAGGACGTTCGTATAGAACGCCGCCCTTACCAGTACCTCTACGAGGACCCCACAGGCCGTATCTTCATGAATCAGGAGACTTACGAGCAGATACCCATTGCCAACGACCTCGTAATCGGTCACGAATACATGAAGGAGAGCGACATTGTTGAGGTTGTGACCGACACTACCGACGGCACAATCCTGTACGCCGAGATGCCTGTAAAGACCAATCTGCGCGTAACCCATAGCGAGCCGGGCATAAAGGGCGACACTGCCACCAACGCAACCAAGCCCGCAACGCTCGAATCAGGCGTGGAAATACGCGTTCCCCTGTTCATTAACGAGGGCGATCTCATACAGGTTGACACAAGAGACGGCAGCTATCTGAGCCGTGTGAAGGAATAACAGTCACCGCAACCGTGGCGGCTGTGCCGTGAAGGCGCATGATGCGCAGTACCGGAAAGACCGGTGCAGTGTGTCATGCGCCCTTTTTTATATCCTGAAACCAATCCATAACGAAAAGCAAAGCCCATGAAATACTCCATAATAGTGCCCGTTTACAACCGTCCCGATGAGGTTGACGAGCTGTTGGACAGCCTTACGCGACAGACAGAGGCTGACTTTGAGGTGATAATCGTTGAAGACGGGTCGCAAAAGGACTGCCGTAGCGTGGCGGAAAGCTACAGCGACAGGCTCAATGTGGCCTACTTTGCCAAGCCGAACAGCGGCCCGGGACAGAGCCGCAACTACGGTGCCGAGCGGGCAAAGGGCGAGTATCTCATCATACTCGACTCCGACGTGGTGCTGCCGGAGGGCTTTCTTTCCGCTGTCAGTGCAGAGCTGGAGCGCGAACCGGCCGACGCCTTTGGTGGTCCCGACCGTTCGCACCCGTCGTTCACCGACACGCAGAAAGCAATAAGCTACTCCATGACCAGTTTCTTCACCACCGGCGGTATCAGGGGCGGCAAGAAGAAGCTCGACAAGTTCTATCCCCGCTCGTTCAACATGGGCATACGGCGCGACGTATATCTGCGTCTCGGAGGTTTTTCGCCCATGCGGTTCGGCGAAGACATCGACTTCAGCATACGTATATTCAAGGCTGGCTACCGCTGCCGCCTGTTTCCCGAAGCATGGGTGTGGCACAAGCGTCGCACAGACCTGCGCAAATTCTTCCGCCAAGTATATAATAGCGGCATTGCGCGCATCAATCTCTACAAGAAATACCCCTCTTCGCTCAAGCTGGTTCACCTGCTTCCCATGGTTTTCACGGTGGGTGTCATTGCACTGGTGCTCACTTCGGCGGTGGGACGTGTGCTCATGGCCTACTGCGACCCGCACCGTTGGTACTGGCTGTGCGCCGCTCCGTGGCTGCCAATCATTGCCTATGCGCTGCTGCTCTTCCTCGATTCTGCACTGAAGAACCGCAGTTGCAGGATAGGAGCCATATCCGTGGCCGCTGCATTCGTGCAACTGATGGGCTACGGATTCGGCTTTATCAGTGCGTGGTGGAAGCGCTGCATATTGCATCGCGACGAGTTCCACGCCTTCGACAAGACGTTCTACAAATAGAAACACCTCGTTGCCCTACTGCCAAACGGTAGGGCGACAGGAAAAACTGATGGCATGGAAAAGCTGAACATCAACCAATGGGCGGAAGAAGACCGTCCCCGCGAGAAAATGGCGCGCCTTGGCGCAGCGTCACTCGGCAATGCGGAGCTGCTGGCCATACTGATTGGCTCAGGATCTCCGCAGGAAAGCGCCGTGGAACTGATGAAACGTGTCATGGCGGACTGCAACAACAGTCTGAATACGCTCGGTAAACGCACCATAAACGAACTGACCAAATACAACGGCGTGGGTCCTGCCAAGGCCATAACCATACTTGCCGCATGCGAACTGGGCAAGCGGCGGCAGATGGAACGGGCGGAGGAGCGCGCCGATCTCGGTTCCGCCACTGCCATATACAACTATATGCGCCCGAAGATGCAGGATCTGGACACCGAGGAGGCGTGGATATTGCTGATGAACCGCAGCTTCAAGCTCATAAAGAGCCAGTGCATCTCCCACGGAGGCATAAGCGAGACGGCTGTGGATGTGCGGATAATCATGCGCGAAGCCCTGTTGAACAACGCCACTGCCATAGCCCTGTGCCACAACCACCCCTCCGGCAACGCCAACCCCAGCCGTGACGATGACCGGCTCACACAGAACGTGAAGGCAGCTGCCGAGACTATGCGCATCCATCTGGCCGACCACGTGATAGTAACCGACGG
>CAVHML010000235.1:0-2997 GCA_963636905.1 bacterium | reverse complement strand
ACAATGGCACTGATAAAATCAATAAAGGGACTGGCTCCTAAGTGGGGCAAGGACTGCTATTTCAGCGAGAACGCCACGATAGTGGGCGAAGTGACAATGGGCGACGAGTGCTCGGTATGGTTCAACGCCGTGGTTCGCGGCGACGTAGCCCCCATCACGATGGGCAACGCCGTCAATGTGCAGGACGGAGCGTGCATACACGTGACCAACACCACCGGCCCTGTGGTCATAGGCAACAACGTTTCCATCGGCCACAACGCCACTGTCCATGCCTGTACCGTGCGCGACGGAGCATTGGTGGGCATGGGAGCCACTCTGCTCGACGGCTGCGACGTTGGCGAAGGGGCCATCGTGGCCGCTGGTGCCCTCGTTCTGCAAGGCACAAGGATTGGCGACCACGAGATATGGGGCGGCGTTCCGGCCAAGTTCATCAAGAAAACGCGCCCCGACCAGGCCGAGAGCTTCGCCGCCCACTACGTGGAGTACTCCAAGTGGTATCTTGAAGAGATGTAACCGGGATTTTGCAGACTGAATATGCAGGGATACAACCGTCTTTTGTGCTGTGGCAAGGCAGAGGCTTTCCTGTTTCCCGTATTCGTGTGAAAGACAAAGCACAGGAGGGACTTTATGACACCTACGGCAGAGTATCTTCGGGCGCAGTTTGCGGAGTTCAACGACCGCTACTTCGGCGGCGTGTTGCCCGAACCGCAGTTCCGGGTGAACAGTGCGCGCACGGTTCTGGGACGTTTCAGTTGCCGCAGGGTGCGCCGTGGGCTGCTCGGGTTGCGAGCTTCCGAGGAGTACACCATAGCGGTGAGCCGTTTCTACGACCTGGGCGAACGGGATGTGCAGACAGTACTGCTGCATGAGATGATACACTTCTATCTTTGCTACCGCCACATGGCCGACTCGTCGCCCCACGGCAAGCTGTTCCGGCGCGAGATGGAGCGCATCAATGCCGACGGATGGGGCATCAGCGTGCGCACAAGCACCAAGGGGTGGCAACCGAGTGCAGAGAAATGCAGCTCAAAGCGGTGCGTGGTGGCTCTGACCACGGCCGACGGCTGCTATTTTGCGGCTGTGCAGCGGCCTTATGTCAAGGCTTTCGACCGTGCTATGGGCAGGATTGCCGGCATAAGACACCGTGAATGGTATGTGACGGGCGACAGTTTCTTCCGCCAATACCCCCTCGTGCGCACCCTGCGCTTCCGCCTTGTGCCGGCAGAGGAGTTCAACACGGTGTGCAAGCGCATGACTGACAACCGCGAGAGGATGGAGTAAAAGCCGTGAAACGAGGTCATCAGAACCGCAAACCGCCGAAGTTATAACGGTGAAAGAATACCGTTAGGACTACGGAACGGCGCAACACCAGCCCCGAAAGGAAACGGTTGAAAGCGGAAAAGGGAAGGACGCAGCGGTGCATCCTTCCCTTTTCCGTGATGTATGTTGTGCGGCAAGCCGTGGCTTACAGCAGGTTCATCGTGTCTGTGGCAATCATCAGCTCCTCGTCAGTGGGTATGACAACCACCTTAACCCTGGAGTCCGGGGCTGAAATGACTGCCTCTTCGCCGTGGACTGTGGCGTTCTTGGCCTTGTCAACCTTTACGCCCATCCACTCCATGTCGGCGCAAACCTCCTCGCGCATGGACGACTGGTTCTCGCCTACGCCGGCGGTGAACACTATTATGTCAACGCCTCCCATGGCTGCGGCATACGCTCCGATGTACTTCTTTATGCGGTAGTTATACATATCGAGGGCAAGTATCGCCCTTTCGTTGCCCTCTTTTGCGGCGGCATCCACCTCGCGCATATCGCTCGAAATACCGGTTATACCGAGCACTCCACTCTTCTTGTTGAGCAGGTTGGATATTCCATCCGCGCCAAGGTTCAGCTTCTTCTCGATGTAGGCGATGGCTCCGCCGTCGATGTCGCCGCTCCGGGTGCCCATCATCACGCCTTCGAGGGGTGTAAGTCCCATGGACGTGTCCACGCACTTGCCGTCTTTCACGGCCGAGACACTGGCTCCGTTGCCTATATGACAGGTGATTATCCTGTGTCCCTCAGCCTTTATGCCAAGGAAATCGCACACGCGTTGCGACACATAGCGGTGGCTTGTGCCGTGGAAACCATATCGACGCACGCCATAATCCTTATAGAGTTCATACGGAACGGCATACATATAGGAGTGCTGCGGCATGGTCTGGTGGAAGGCGGTGTCGAACACACCCACCTGAGGAAGGCCGGGCATGAGTTCCGTCACGGCCTTTACGCCCTTGAGGTTGGCCGGGTTGTGCAGCGGCGCAAGGTCGATGCAGTCCTCGAAAGCCTTGAGTACCTCATCGTTGAGCACCACGCTCTTGTTGAACTTCTCGCCTCCGTGCACCATCCGATGACCCACTGCGTCAATCTCTTTCAGATCTTTGATCACGCCAATCTCCGGGTCTGTGAGCAGACTGAATATGAATTTCACCCCTTCGGTGTGCTCCGGGATGTCGTGCATTATCTGTTTCTTTTCGCCGTTGGGCAACTTCACCTTCACGAAAGCCCCGTCAAGTCCCACGCGCTCGGCACCTCCCGATGTCATGACCGTCTTCTTGTCCATGTCATACAGGGCATACTTGATGGATGAAGAACCGCAATTCAAAACTAAAATCTTCATTTATGCTAAATAGTATTTAAGGTTATTGGGTATAATGCAAGCGTACACAGTCACAGAACCAACGGAATTCCCTGGTTCAATAACCGCATACGCCTGAAAATCTATTGATTACTTTTTCGCGTCCATAGCCTGACAGGCGGTGATAGCCACCATCTTGTAGATGTCATCTACCGAACATCCACGGCTCAAGTCGTTCACAGGGCGTGCGATACCTTGCAGGATGGGACCGAGAGCCTCGGCGTCGCCCAGACGCTGCACGAGCTTGTAGGCAATGTTACCCACCTCCAGACAGGGGAACACCAGCACGTTGGCGTGGCCGGCGATGTCGCTTCCGGGAG
>CAVHML010000234.1:0-3025 GCA_963636905.1 bacterium | reverse complement strand
AACTGTGGCATTTACGGTATCGAAACGTTGCACTTCTTGTCATATAAGCCCGTTTACGCCCCGCAAACGCACCGTTTGCAAAGAGCAAGTGCTTGGATGGCGGCGTTAAATTATACAAAACGGGGCAAAAAGGGTGCTTTGCGGTTTTGAAAGCATACCTTTTTGCCTTAACTTTGCATCCACATTCAACAGTAAAAGGCCGCAAGGCCGTGGGGGTGCCCGGACGTTTGTCCGGGCTGAGATTATACCCGTAACACCTGATTCGGATAATGCCGACGTAGGGATTACTCGTTTTCTTTCCGCAACGCACGCTGTCAACCGCTCCATTGGCGGTTTGGCGGACACGAAAAAGGCCCCTGCATATCAATAACACAACCGAACAAAACCATCAAACGCATGGAAAAACTGATTATTGCAGGCAAGGAATTTGAGTCCCGGCTGTTTCTCGGCACGGGCAAGTTCAGTTCAAACACAGTAATGGCCGATGCCATAGCCGCATCCGGCACACAAATGGTCACCATGGCCATGAAGCGCATCAGCCTCGGCGACAAGGACGACGACATGCTCGCCCACATAGCCAGGCCGGGCATACAGCTGCTGCCCAACACTTCGGGCACGCGCAACGCAGAGGAAGCGGTCTTTGCCGCCAAGATGGCACGCGAGGCGTTCGGAACGAGCTGGCTCAAGCTGGAAATACACCCCGACCCGCGCTATCTGCTGCCCGACCCGATAGAAACTCTCAAGGCTACGGAAGCACTGGTTAAGGAAGGCTTCACCGTGCTGCCCTATTGCCAGGCCGACCCCGTGCTCTGCAAACGGCTGGCCGAGGCCGGAGCAGCCACAGTGATGCCGCTTGCAGCACCGATAGGCACCAATATGGGACTGCGCACACGCGACTTCCTTAGTATAATAATAGACGAAGCATCAGTGCCCGTAGTGGTTGACGCCGGAATAGGCTCGCCCAGCGACGCCGCAGCGGCAATGGAGATGGGTGCGGCGGCGGTTCTCGTCAACACAGCCATATCCGTGGCCGGCGATCCCGTGGCTATGGCCAAGGCATTCCGCAAGGCTGTCGAGGCAGGGCGCGAGGCTTACGAGGCCGGACTGCCCTCACAGTCGGCCAACCTTGAGGCCGAGGCCAGTTCACCGCTCACCTCTTTCCTCAACTAAACACCTCCCACGAGCATGAAAGTGAAGATAAACAACATCGAGACGGCCACCCAAGCCGCCACAGTGGCCGAGCTGGCCAAGGAGCACCAGCTGCCCGACAAGGGAGTGGCCGTGGCTGTCAACAACAACATGGTGGCACGCGACCAGTGGAACAGCCACACATTGAAGGAAGGCGACGACATCGTTATACTAAAAGCCTTCTGCGGAGGATAAAAACCGGGCGGCTGCAGTCAGCAACGTGCGCCGGCGTGTCCCTGACGACACCGCACACGGAGCGGAACCCCAACACCCAATCCCCCACCCCAACGATTAAAGACAAGTAATATGTTTGCAGACGAAATAAGAAAGAAAGACTGGGACGAGACAACGGCCAGGATAATGGCCAAGACCGACGCTGACGTGCGCCGCGCACTGGCCAAGAGCCACTGTGATGTGGACGACTTCATGGCCATGGTATCGCCCGCCGCCGAAAAATACCTTGAACCTATGGCACGGCTCAGCCGGATGTACACACGCGAGAAGTTCGGTAAGACCATCAATATGTTCATCCCGATATACATAACCAACTCCTGCGCCAACTCATGTGTGTATTGTGGCTTCCACGTACAGAACAAAATGGCGCGCACAATACTCACCGAGGAGGAAATAGTGCGCGAGTATGAGGCCATAAAGAGGCTCGCGCCGTTCGACAATCTGCTCATTCTCACCGGCGAGAACCCCGCCAAGGCCGGCGTAAGCTACATTGCACGGGCGTTAGACCTGGCAAAGCCGTACTTCAACAACCTACAGATTGAGGTAATGCCGCTGGCTGCCGAAGACTACGCCGAACTGCGCCACCACGGACTCAACGGTGTGATATGTTTCCAGGAGACATACAACGAGGCTCGCTACAAGGTTTACCACCCAAGAGGACCGAAATCGAACTACGAATGGCGGCTCAACGGCTACGACCGCATGGGTATGGCCGGCGTACACAAGATTGGCATGGGCGCACTCATCGGTCTGGAAGACTGGCGCACAGAAGTGACCATGATGGCCTACCACCTGCGCTATCTCGAAAAGGCCTACTGGCGCACGCAATACAGCGTTAACTTCCCGCGAATGCGCAAGGCGGAGAACGGAGGCTTCCAACCCAATGTGATAATGACCGACCGCGAACTGGCGCAAGTGACGTTTGCCATGCGCATCTTTGACCATGACGTTGACATATCATACTCTACGCGCGAGACAGCCGAGGTGCGCAACAACATGGCCACGCTCGGCGTGACCACCATGAGTGCGGAAAGCCACACCGACCCGGGCGGCTACTGCTGCTATCCCAACGCTCTGGCGCAGTTTGACGTGAGCGACGAGCGCACCGCCGTACAGGTTGAACGTGACCTGAAGCGCATCGGCATGGAACCGGTGTGGAAGAACTGGGACGCTTGCTTCGACAAACTGACGCAGACAGCATGACTTACACAACGAGTCTGAACCATTATGCGCCATAAACCGAACGCCCGGCACACATAAACGGTGCATTTAGCATATCCAAACCGCCCAGTTAGCACCCTTAAACCGCCTATTTAGCATGAAACAATACCCAACAGCCCTCACCATAGCGGGCAGCGACAGTTGCGGAGGAGCCGGCATACAGGCCGACATCAAGGCCATTTCGGCACTCGGATGCTACGCCGCTTCGGCCATAACCGCCATAACCGCACAGAACACCCTCGGCGTTGAGGCCATCGAAGCCGTCAGTCCTGAGGTGGTGGCGGCACAGATACGGGCGGTGATGGACGACTTGCACCCGCAGTCCGTCAAGATAGGCATGGTGAATGACCGTGACACGATAAAGGCCATTGCGTCTACGCTC
>CAVHML010000233.1:1869-3063 GCA_963636905.1 bacterium | reverse complement strand
CCGCTTTTCGTAATCAAAACACGCTGTCTGCGGAAAGCCAGTGCAGGCAATGGTTTCAGCAAACCGCCCGTTTACGGCACTTAAACCGCCTGTTTACGACCCGTAACCCGCCCGTTTATGCACCGCAAACCGCCGGGTTTTGATACGGGAAGCGTCATGTAAGGAAAAACAACCGCAGGTGTGGGGCTGCGCCAACGGCCTTTTCAGCACCGCCACTGCAAGGGTTTACTGCTTGAAAATGCGCCGCGCCAGACCATAGACATAGCGGCGGAACCCCGGCTGATAGGCCAACAGACGGTCGAACCAGCCGAGACGCTTGCCGGCAACGCGCACCACGGCACCCACATACACCATGGCGAAGAGCGTGCCGACACCGACTATGTGCCACAACCACGTGCCGAAGAACACGTAACAGAACAGCACGGCCAGCACAACCAGCGATATATCGACCGCTATCTTCATCTTCGGGAACTCGATACCCGTCACTTCGCTTACCGCAACAGGGAAACCTTCGCCCGGCATAGTGACCGATCCGCAGCGCACTTCGAGGGCTATGCCGACGCCAAGCACCGTGCAGCCAACAACCTGTGCCGCAGTCTTGGCCAAAAGAGAGGACGGAACGAGCCACGAAGTGAGCGACATGTTGACGTCAATGAGCGAACCGAAGACAAAGCCCACCAGCAGTTGGAACAGCTGGACAGGCTCGAAACGGCTCCTGAGCACCGCTATCTGGCCGCAAACCAGCACGGCGTTCATCACATAGGTGTACTGTCCGATGGTCAGCTGCGGCACTCCCGCAACGCCGCCCTTGCCCGCAGTCTCGAAAACGTAGGGAAGTGTGGAGATAACGCTCGACCCCAGCATGCTCCTGACGCACACTGCCACACCGAAAGTCATAATGCAAAGTGAAACAAACAGCAGCACGTGCTGCCACAAAAACGATATTATCCTGTCTTTTCTACTCATAGTCTGTGCAGTAAAAAGACTGTTCAAGTCCAGGCAGACACCTCCTTTTGCATGTCAAACCGATGCGACACACCAGCCTGTCCCCGTACAATCTGGCTGCAAAGGTACGGAAAAATATGCGAAAACAGCCCTTGCCACAGCGGTTTCCGCCCCATGCGGCAAGTATAGAGAGCGCATTTCGGGGAAAGGAATAGGATGTTTTTGGGTGGGAAACGGAATGTTTCAAGG
>CAVHML010000233.1:0-1765 GCA_963636905.1 bacterium | reverse complement strand
TTGGAGAAGAAAACGGCACTAAAAAGCCCCGCCAACCGCCTGTATGCCAGTGGCAAGGCGGATGGTGGGGCACGGTATTCAGTAGAGTCAGGAGGGCTAAACGGCGGCGAAAGCACCGCAAGAGGCGGTGACAGGGCTGTCAAACCGCCCGTTTCCTCCCCCGATTTAGAACTCTGCGGTCTTCGGAGTGCGTGGGAAAGGTATCACGTCACGTATGTTCTGCATGCCCGTAACGAAGAGTATCAGTCGCTCAAAGCCCAGTCCGAAGCCGCCATGGGGGCAGGTTCCGTACTTGCGGGTGTCGAGATACCACCACATGTCCTTCATCGGGATGTTGCGTTCGGCTATTTCGGCCATCAGTTTGTCATAGTTTTCCTCGCGCACACTGCCGCCTATTATCTCGCCAATCTGCGGGAACAGCACGTCAGTGCCCTGCACGGTCTTGCCGTCCTCGTTGATTTTCATGTAGAAAGCCTTTATCTCCTTGGGGTAATCGGTCATTATGACGGGCTTCTTGAAGTGCTCCTCCACAAGGAAACGCTCGTGTTCGCTGGCCAAGTCCATGCCCCAGCTGACGGGGAACTCGAACTTGTGGCCGTCGGCCACCGCCTTTTCGAGTATCTTGATGCCCTCTGTGTAAGGCAGACGCACGAAATCCTCGTTGACAACGTGGTTCAGACGCTCAAGAAGCGTCTTGTCTATCATCTTGTTGAGGAACTCCAGGTCGTCCTGACAGTTGTCCAACGCCCAGCGAACGCAGTATTTGATGAAGTCTTCCTCAAGATCCATGAGGTCTGTCATGTCGATAAACGCCACCTCAGGCTCTATCATCCAGAACTCGGCAAGGTGCCTTGGAGTGTTGGAGTTCTCGGCTCTGAAGGTGGGACCGAACGTGTAGATGGCTCCAAGTGCCGTGGCTCCAAGCTCTCCCTCAAGCTGTCCGCTCACTGTAAGCGAGGTCTGCTTGCCGAAAAAGTCGTCGTCGTAGATGATTTTGCCGTCCTTGTCCTTCTTCAGGTCGTACAGATTCTTGGTGGTAACCTGGAACATCTGGCCGGCACCCTCGCAGTCGCTGGCCGTAATGAGCGGCGTGTGGAAGTAGAAGAAGCCGTGTTCGTGGAAGTATTGGTGTATGGCAATGGCCATATTGTGGCGTATGCGCATCACTGCACCGAACGTATTTGTGCGCAAACGCAGGTGTGCGTGCTGCCTCATGTACTCGAAACTCTGTCCTTTCTTCTGCATCGGGTAGTCGCTTCCGCACGTTCCGTACAGCTCAATGCCCTTGCACTGCAGCTCAACGCTTTGCCCTGCGCCCTGGCTCTCCACGAGTAGGCCGTTGACACTGATGCATGCGCCGGTCGTAACCTGCTTGAGCAGGTCTGCGTCAAAGGCCGTCGGATCGACCACAACCTGCACGTTCTTTATCGTCGAGCCGTCGTTGAGCGCAATGAAATCGACGGCTTTGCTGCTGCGGTGGGTGCGTACCCATCCGCGAACGTTGACTGTTGCGCCGAAGTCTGTGCGCTTCAGAACGTCGGCCACCTTGGTTCTTCTTATTTTCTCCATTGTTTTCAATGCTTTTTGTGTCTGTTGGTATATAAAGGGACGCGGAGACAAACTGTTCTCTCCACCGTCTTCAATGCCCATATATGTCTGTCGGTAATAAAAAGACACGGAGACACACAGCGGTTCGTACTCCTTTTGTTCTCCCTGTCCTGTGTCTCCGTGTCTTGTAGTATGTGTTTTTGTGTCTTGCGTATGG
>CAVHML010000232.1:0-3108 GCA_963636905.1 bacterium | reverse complement strand
CTAAGCAAAGAAATCATCCAAGTCAGCCAACAGGAACTGCTCTACGGATATTCCATCTGTACCGACAACAAAAGCACGGTATGGATTAAATGCCTCCCGGAACACCCCCAGGCCTTTATTCATTCCACGCTTGCCGCTCTTTACTTCTATCGCCCAAATCTTGCGGTTCCTCTCCACGACAAAGTCAACCTCATTGTTCTTCTCCCTCCAATAATACACCTTGTAATCCAACTTGTCTGCATAATTCAAAAGGTGTGAGCCAACAGCCGACTCAACCAACCGTCCCCATTTCTCCAAGTCGAGGCGTTGTTCCTGAAAGTTAGACGTGGAATAAACGTTCATCAAGGCATTGTTATACACCTGATATTTCGGTACGGACGCATACCGCCTTGCCGTATCACCCGAATACTTTTGCAGTCCGGCAAGCAGATTACATTCGTCCAATACCTGAATATAGTTGGCAAGCGTAGTCACATTGCCTTTGTCCTGTAGTTGCCCCATCATCTTGGTCAGAGACAACAGCTCACCAGAGTAAGAGCACCCCAGCTCAAACAGCCTCTTCAACAAGGCGGGCTTGTAAACCGTAGTTGTCCCCAACACATCATTGGCCAAGGCAGACTCAATCAAAGAATCCTTGACATATCGCTTCCACCTCGCTTCATTGGACACCAAGGGAGCGGTTCCCGGATAACCTCCGAAATAGATGTATTGGTCAAGCGTCCATCCGAAAGCCTCCTTCATCTCCGGGAAGCTCCAATGCCCCATCCTTATCAGCTCAAACCTGCCAGCCAGAGACTCCGTCAGTCCCTGTTTCAGCAACAATCTTGAGGAACCAAGAAGAAGCACCTTCAGGTTTCTCTTTTCACGAGTGTCCCTGTCCCATTCCTTCTTTACCACTTCGCTCCAGTTGTCCACTTTCTGCACCTCGTCTATGACAAGGATGTGCTCTGTCTCATGAAGGACGTCCATCTTGTTCCTTGCTGCATCCCACACATTGCTTATCCATGCCTGGGTAACGTTCAGCTCATTATCGGCGGAAAAACTACTGTGAGGTATCGTTATTTGTGCCAAAACCTGCTCCACCAAAGTGGATTTCCCCACTTGACGGGGACCGGCAATGACTTGAATGAACATTCTCCGTTCTTCCAGCCTCGCTTTAACCTCATGATATTCAGCCCGTACAAACATATCTTTTTCCAAAATGTTCAATAGTCTTAACCGAAATGTTCAATTCCCCGAACAAAAAAGTTCAATTCTTTATGCAAAGATATGAAAAGAAGAGCGAACAACCAAGTAACCGTCACTAAATCACGTTGAAGTGGCGGAGTGCATTGGCAATACCGTTGTCGTCAACGCTCGTAGTGATATAGTCCGCAGCCTCCATGGCGGCCTTTCCGGCATTGCCCATGGCCACTCCTATACCGGCACGGCGCAATATGGCAACGTCATTGCCGCCGTCGCCGAACGCCATGGTCTCGCTTATGTCGAGTCCGAGGTGCTTTGCCATGGCCGCAAGCCCCTTGCCTTTGTCGGCCTCCTTGGCGGTTATGTCGGTGAAGGCGGGGTGCCACCGTCCCGAAACGCAGTGGTTCATGTGCGGCATGAGTGCGGTTTCGTGCTCCAGACTTATGAACGGCGAGAACTGGAGTATGCGTTGCTTGGCCAAAACCTCGTCGGCAGGCAGCGCAGTGTCTATGTTTGTCACGCACAACTCGTCGCGAAACACCTCGTCGAATATCGGTTTGGGGTTGTAAAGGCGCACGTCGCGCTCGCCCACAACGAGCACCGTGTAGTCGTATATGTCCGCATCGGCCTTCATAACGGCCACGTCTGCGGCATCTATCGGGTTGCAGCACACCGTCTTACCGCCCACTATGCACAGCGCACCGTTTGTGGTTATGTATCCGTCAATGAGCGGCTCTATGGGCTTAAGGTTTGTTATCAGCGATATCGGCCGCCCTGTGGAGATGTATATACCCACGCCTTTGGCCTTGGCTTCGGCCAGTGCATCGATGGTGGATTGCGGTATTTCGTGTGTTTTCAGGCTCACTAACGTGCCGTCAATGTCGAAGAAAAGGCTCTTTGTCATTTGATTTGCTTATCCGGTCTGTCTTTTTGATTGTTGTCTCTGTACCGTTGCCGTGTCGTGTCAGAACGGGAAAAGCAACGGAAGTATGAAGGTCATTACCACTCCGATGATGATTTGCAGCGGCAAACCCACCTTGATGTAGTCGCTGAAGGTATATTCTCCGGCGTGCATCACAAGGGCATTCGGCGGTGTGGAGAACGGTGACGCGAAGCACATGCTCGCTCCAAGAGTGACAGCGAACAGGAAAGGGTAGGGGCTTGCGCCTATTTCCATGGCTGAAGTCATGGCTATCGGTGCCATAAGCACCGCCGTGGCCGTGTTGCTGATGAACATTGTGAGCAGCGACGTGGTGAAATATATGCCGCAAAGCAGCACTGTCGGGCCTGCGGAGCCGAGTGACGACACGAGAGTGTGCGACATAAGGGCCGAAGTGCCGGTCTTTTCGAGAGCTATGGACATGGGCATCATGGCGGCAATGAGCACTATGCTCTCCCAGTTGATGGTTTTGTAGGCCGCCTCCACACTGCGCAGGCATCCTGTGAGCACCATCAGCAGTCCTGCAACGGCGATTGCCGTGACGGGAGCGATGGGTATGAAGTCGAAAACCATGGCCGCCACCATGAGCAACATTATCACTGCCGCCATCGGAGCCTTGTAGTTGAGCGTCACTTCCTGTGCGTTTTTCTCCGGCTGACCGAGCACTACCCAGTCAGTTTCCTCCTTGTCCAGTCGGCTGATGTTGCTCCATTTGCCCTGCACAAGCAGCACATCGCCAGAATGAAGCCGCTCTTCAGGCAAGTTATGGATGATGTAATCCTTGCTCCGCTTTATGCCTAACACATTTATACTATAGCGTTCGCGGAAGCCGGAGTTGCGTATAGACGTGCCGATGAGCCTTGATTCGGGCATAAGCACTATCTCTGCGATGCCCAGGTCGTAGAAATCGATGTTGTTGTTGTCGAGTTTCTTCACCTTACTCTCGCGTGCAAAGACATCCATCTTGGCTTTGTCGCCCATCA
>CAVHML010000231.1:0-3118 GCA_963636905.1 bacterium | reverse complement strand
GGCGGTTTCTCGCACCAGACGGTCTTTTTTCAACCTTTATCATTGCCGAATCGAATATAATTCTTAACTTTGCGCCCTAACTTACGGCAAAAGACATGGAACTGAACGCATTGACAGCCGTATCGCCAATAGACGGCCGGTACAGGGGAAAAACAGAACCTCTCGCAGAATACTTCTCGGAATACGCTCTCATACGCTACCGCTTGAGGGTGGAAATAGAGTACTTCATAACTCTGTGCGAACTGCCTCTGCCCCAGCTGGCGGGCTTTGACCACAGTCTTTTCGACACTCTGCGCGGCATATACCGCAACTTCAGCGTGGCAGACGCACAACGCGTGAAGGATATAGAGAAGGTTACCAACCACGATGTCAAGGCCGTGGAATATTTTATCAAGGAGGAACTTGACAAGATTGGCGGACTCGACGCCTACAAGGAGTTCATCCACTTCGGCCTCACGTCGCAGGACATCAACAACACGAGCGTTCCACTATCTATAAAGGAAGCGTTGGAGTCGGCCTACTACCCCGTTGTGGAGGAGCTGGTGGAACAGTTGCGCACCTATGCCGAGGAGTGGAAGGACGTGCCCATGCTGGCCAAGACCCACGGACAGCCGGCTTCGCCCACCCGTCTGGGCAAAGAGATAATGGTATATGTCTATCGGCTGGAGCAACAGCTTGACTCCCTGAAGAAAACCCCGGTTACCGCCAAATTCGGAGGCGCGACCGGCAACTTCAATGCGCACCATGTGGCCTACCCGCAGTACGACTGGCGCGACTTCGGCAACCGCTTCGTCAGCGAGAAGCTCGGCCTCCAGCGCGAACAATACACCACCCAGATAAGCAATTACGACTACCTCGGTGCACTGTTCGACGCCATGCGCCGCATAAACACCATAATAATCGACCTCGACCGCGACTTCTGGATGTATATCTCCATGGAATACTTCAAGCAGAAGATAAAGGCAGGAGAGGTAGGTTCAAGCGCAATGCCCCACAAGGTGAACCCTATCGACTACGAAAACAGCGAAGGTAACCTCGGACTGGCCAATGCAATACTGCAGTTCCTTGCCCGGAAGCTGCCCGTGAGCCGCCTTCAGCGCGATTTGACCGACTCTACCGTACTGCGAAACGTGGGTGTGCCGATGGGACACAGCCTGATAGCGTTCCAAAGCACGCTGAAAGGACTGCGCAAGCTGATACTGAACGAGAAAAAGGTGGCCGAAGACCTCGACAACACGTGGGCTGTGGTGGCAGAAGCCATACAGACAATACTGCGCCGCGAGGCATATCCGCACCCCTACGAGGCTCTCAAGGCCCTGACACGCACCAACACGGCAATGACAGAAGAGACCATTCACGACTTCATCAAGGGTCTCGACGTGAGCGAAAGCGTGAAGGCAGAGCTGATGAACATCACTCCGCACAACTACACAGGCATATAATTAATGTATTAACACAGACAATATCCAAGACAAAGACGCGGCCTGAGCCTCCATACGCAAGGCTTCCAGTCCGCCAAAACTCTGAATGCAGCCCGGAAGAGGGCTTTTGAAAATCATCAAACCACTACAAAACGACATGGCCGTGAGGCTTTAACAAGAAAAAGAGAACATTATGGAAATGGAAAACGAACAGAAACAGGAAGAAAAGTCTGTAGAGCAGAACGCAGGCAGCCGGGATGGCTACCAAACGTCAGGCCATTCAGACAGCAATTACCAGAATTTCAGACCCGCAGGACGCTCTCCGCGTCCGCGAATCCACAATCCGCGCCCTTACGGTGAACCGGACAAGGGCTATTATACAAAGGGTGACAACGACGAGAGCGGCTTCCGCCCCGAAGGTTTCGGCGCAAATCTGCAAGGAAATGCACCAAGACAGGGTGGCTACCGCCCGCGTTACAACAATAATGAGGGCGGCTTCCAGCAGCGCAGCGGCGGCTATGGCAACCGCCAGCAGGGCGGTTACCGTCCCCGCTACAACAATAACGACGGCGAACAGGGCGGTTTCCAGCAGCAAGGAGGCTACCAGCAGCGCGGATATAACCGCCAGCAGGGTGGCTACCGTCCGCATTACAACAACAATGAGGGCGGCTTCCAGCAGCGCAGCGGCGGCTATGGCAACCGCCAGCAGGGCGGTTACCGTCCCCGCTACAACAATAACGACGGCGAACAGGGCGGTTTCCAGCAGCAAGGAGGCTACCAGCAGCGCGGATATGGCCGCCAGCAGGGTGGCTACCAGTCGCGCGGCGGCTACAACAACCGTGGAGGCTACCAGCAGCGCGGCGGTTACAACAACTATCGCGGCGGTTATCGCCAGCACACTGCCGACTATGACCCTAATGCGAAGTACAGTTTGAAGAAGCGAATCGAGTACAAGGAGGAACATCACGACCCCAACGAACCGATACGCCTTAACAAATTCCTCGCCAACGCAGGGGTTTGCAGCCGCAGGGAGGCCGACACGTTCATACAGGCCGGCGTGGTTACGGTCAACGGTGCCGTAGTTACCGAGCTGGGAACAAAGATTATGCGCACCGATGAGGTGAAATTCCACGACGAAGTGGTCAAGATAGAGAAGAAAGTCTATGTGTTGCTCAACAAACCCAAGGACTATGTGACCACAAGCGACGACCCACAGCACCGCAAAACGGTGATGGACTTGGTGAAAGGAGCCTGTCCGGAGCGCATATATCCCGTGGGAAGACTTGACAGAAACACCACTGGCGTGCTTCTCCTGACCAACGACGGTGACTTGGCCAGCAAGTTGACACACCCGAAGTTCCTCAAGAAGAAGATATATCACGTGTCCCTCGACCGTAACATTACCGCCCATGATTTGCAACAGATACGTGACGGCATAACACTCGAGGACGGAGAGATAAAAGCCGATGCGGTTGAATACGCCGACCAGGCCGACAAGAAGCAGGTAGGCATTGAGATACACAGCGGAAAGAACCGCATTGTGCGCCGTATCTTCGAGAGTCTCGGCTACAAAGTGACCAAGCTCGACCGCGTACAGTTTGCCGGCCTGACCAAAAAGAACGTTCGGCGCGGTGACTGGCGTTACCTTACCGAAGAGGAAGTTGACCGTCTGCGCATGGGAGCCTACGAGTAAACGA
>CAVHML010000230.1:0-3190 GCA_963636905.1 bacterium | reverse complement strand
CCGGCAACTGGGATGATACGACAATAGATTTCCTTCCATGTCGGTCTTCAATTAGTGTTTGCTGATTAACACACAAGATGTTGAATATCAAATAATTATATTAATAATTCTTTGGTTGTTTAACGAAAAATGAGTACCTTTGGGTGTTAAAACTGACAGGCAAATGAGATTTAAGCCAAGATACAGACAGCTGACCATTGATGCATGCAGGTCGTCGCTCGACGGCTTGGACAAGCATAACCGATGGGTGTGGATGGGCGACAACCTCCCATGGGAGCCTTTTGAAGAGTTGTACAATGAGATGCTCAACAACCAAAGCGCCGGAGCCGGTTCCAAACCTGCCCGCATGGTACTGGCCGCCATGTTCATCAAGCACATCACCGGTTTGTCCGACCGCGAGACCATTGCGATGATTCAGGAAAACCCATACATGCAGTACTTCTGCGGTTTGACCGAGTTCACCGACCAGCCGATATTCGACCCATCCCTCTTTGTGGATCTGCGCAAGCGCATCAGCGGCGATGTCATCAACAAGATGACCGAAGCCCTTGTAAAACGTGAGCGGGAGATGAAGGAAGAGATGCGCCAGCGCGAGGAGGAAGAGGCCGAAGACCGTGGCGAACAACCGCCATCCGCTCCTGCGGCTGAAGAGGACACGGCCTCCTTCACCGACAGCAAGGGACGCAGGCACGAGGGGGTCTTGAAGATGGACGCCACATGCGCCGACGCCGAAGTGCGCTATCCCGTGGACGTTGACATCATCGAGGACGGTTGCCGCAAAGTGGACTGCTTCATCCGCCGCATATGCAAGAAGGCCGGCATCCCCGCTCCGTATACATATTTCGGAAAGGCGAGGAATGCCTACCGCTATCTGGTGAAGATGAAGAAGAGGGGCGGCAAGCTGGTGAAGGACACCATCTCCATGCTTCTGAGCTACCTTCACAAGGACATCCTCACCATGGCCAGCTTGACCGCTGGCGAGAACCGCGCACGTCTTGACGCTCTGCGCAAAGACCAGCGAAGAGTGCTGGACGCCACAATGAAGATGTACTTCCAACAGGAGTGGATGCACCGCACAGGCGAGCACCGCTGCGATGACCGCATCATCAGCATCTTCCAGCCGCATGTGCGCCCCATCGTCCGCGGCAAGGCCGCCGCAAAGGTCGAGTTCGGAGCCAAGATAGGGGCAAGCGTCGTGGAAGGCTACACATTCATCGACCACCACAGTTGGGATGCCTATAACGAGAACTGTGACATGCAACTGCACATCGACAAGTACATTGAGCGGTTTGGCTGCCTGCCAGCCACTGTCCTTGCCGACAAAATCTATATGAACAAGGCCAACAGGGCCATGCTTAAAGAACTGGAAATCAAAAGCTACTCGAAGCCGCTCGGACGGCCACCCGTTGAGCCGCCCAGTCCCGAGCGCCTGGCCCTGATGGCCAAGGCCGTGGGACAGAGGAACGAAATCGAATGCTCGTTCGGTACAGGCAAGAGAGTATATCGAGCCAACAACATAAGAGCCAAGCTCCCGGATACCGCAGAATGTTGGACAGGGATGTGTTACTTCGCCAAGAATTTGATGAAGTTCTTTAGGGAACTTTGTCATGTTTTGTCTGAATTGTTGAGAATTTTAACCTTGGCTGCCTACTGGAAGGGAGGGCTGAGACCTGTCTGTCTGGCGGCCGTCAATTAATCAGCAAACACTAAATAACATCAAAACGTATAAATCACTAAATCAAAGACATATGAATAAATTGACTTTCAAATTCGGGCAGAATTCGATAACTTATGAGCATGGCCAACGTTATATAACAATAAACGGAGAGAAAAATAATGCTGGAAAGTATTATTATCTTGAAATGTTGGAGTCATTTTCAGAAGATGATGCTTTTAACAAGCAAATGCTTTTATGGATTACGGATATATATAAAGCAACAAATTTTGTTTATAATCCAGATATAATAAGGTACGCTTGTGATGTGCAAAAAAAAGTAACAGACCCTGCTTATGCTGGAATAGATGCTTTTTTAGCAGTTATTTATTTGGCTATGTTAGATTGTGAAGCATCAAAGCCATATCCTAATAGTCTTGGAAAAGACATAGTGTTTTTAAGTTGTAAAGCGGTAATTGTTAAAGCAAAAGGCTGCAAGAGAGGCTGCTGTAATGTTCACGAAAGACCATAAGAGAAAAATACAAGCGGAATACGATTTAGAGGATGACTTTCAAGACGACTATCAATTCCACGATGACCATTATGACTGTGCTGACTATACCCATGAAGATGCTGTTATGGATGCTTTGGAAAATGGGAACGGAGAGTATTATGGCTATTAAACACATTGAACCGAACAGCCGCATAAACATTTGAAAGAAGTGCGCCGGGATTGGTGTAGAAACGGCTCTTTAATGCTAACTTTGCGGAAAAATCACACGCAAGGAGCATGAATACAGACAAGAACACCGCCGTCGGCAATGTGGTGGCGCGTTATGTGCGCTACCTGAAGTTGCAGCGCAACTACTCGCCCAACACGCTGGACGCCTATACGAGAGACCTCGACAAGCTGCTCGTGTTCCTATCGGGCGAGGGCAAGAGTGTGCTCGACACCACGCTCGACGACCTTCAGCAGTTTGCGGCCACGCTCCACGACATAGGCATCGGCCCCGTGTCGCAGTGCCGCATACTGAGCGGCGTGCGCTCGTTCTTCCGCTTCCTGCTGCTCGACGGCTACCGCGACGACGACCCAACCGAGTTTCTTGAGTGGCCGCAGACGGGCGAGCATCTGCCCGAAGTGCTCACCGAGGCGGAGATAGACGCTATGGAGGAGTCGATAGACCTGTCGAAAACGGAGGGCCACCGCAACCGCGCCATAATAGAGGTGCTCTACTCGTGCGGACTGCGCGTGAGCGAGCTGGTGGGGCTGCGCCTGTCCGACCTTTTCCTGCAAGAGCAGTATCTGCGGGTGCGCGGCAAAGGCTCCAAGGAGCGGCTTGTGCCAATATCGGGGCGTGCCATAGGCGAACTGAACAACTGGTTTCAGCATCGCAAAGAGATGAATATAAAGCCGGGAGAAGAGGACTATGTGTTTCTCAACTGCCGTGGAGCGCACCTCACACGCACCATGATACTGATAATGATTAAGCGTCAGGCCGTTGAAGCCGGCATAACAAAGGTAGTGAGTCCCCACAC
>CAVHML010000229.1:0-3206 GCA_963636905.1 bacterium | reverse complement strand
TCTTTGAGGCAAAGACGGCAAAGAAACTTTCCGCGAACTTAACGGAACGGCGGGGAAAAGGCAGCAGTCCGTGCCGGGGTTCCGCACGTATGGAGAGATGCGGAAGCTCTGTCCGGGGTGCGGAACAGCCCGGTTCTGTATGGCAAACTGCCACGTTTTTGCAGAGCAAACGGTAGTTTTGCAAGTCCTTGACGGCCAGTTGCTTGCAAAAGTGCCGTGTTTGCGGGTCATAAACACGCCATTTACGCATCGTAAACACGGCATTTACGCTTCGTAAACGGGCGGTTTACGAGGGCAAAAGGTCGGGTTGTGCCGAGACAGCGGCGTAGAGGTTTTCAAAAACAGCGGTAAAAACATTGTGCGGCACATTCTTTTTAAGACGGTAAAACCACACCATTGTTCCGAAAAATACGTACCTTTGCAGCCGTAAACAGTGAGGCTTTAGTACCCGGCTGTGCGGTTCACAGCGACATAACAAACCGCCCGGCTGCCGCAACGGCCTCCGCACCATACAGAACAGCATGAGTATAATATCGAAACTTATCGGACGGAAGTCCGAAAACCAACAGAAAGCAGGGGGCATGGAGGATTTTATGACCCTGATAAGGGTGTATTTCCAGGCCGCGATAGCCGCCGAAGCCGGCATAACCAACCTTGCCGCACTTCCCGACCTGCGGGTGTTCAAGACCACACTGCACGTTCCCACGCTCAACAACAAGCTCGGAGCTGGCGAAAAGGCACGCTGCCGCAAGATGCTCAAGGAGATATACGGCATCGACGACAGCTTTTTCAAGGAAATAGACCAGAGTGTGCACCGCCATTGCCGCAAGATACAGGACGTACAGCCCTATCTTCTGCAGTTCCAGTCGCTCGCCCAGGATCTTATGATGCTCGTAGGCAACCTGATGAAGTTCAAGTTGCGCCTGCCGTCATTTATGAAAAAGGCCCTTTACACGATGACCGAGAAGACCGTAAACGACATCTTCAACAAGAACGACTATACGGACATGAGCGTGATGAAGTCGGTTGTGGCCGTCAGAGAGTACTCCCGCCGTCTGGGATTTACGCAGAAATGGACCACAGACTTCGTGTTCAACGTGGTGATGCTGGCCAAGAAAGAACCCAGACCAAAGGACGGCGACACGGGAAAAGCCCCCACAAAGTAGTCTGACGCAGGGAAAGCCCGGCAAGGCGGCCAAGGCACGGATGCAAGCCGTACTGCGGATATTAAAAAACATTAATATAAAAACGCCGCAAAGGGCTTTCTCACAGAAAAGCAATACCTTTGTAAAGACTAAAAGGGTCGTCCTATGAACTCCAAAGAGCAAACTCTGGCAACGTTTCAGGCGCGAGTGCGGCAGATGATACTCCGGTTCCAACAGCTGGAAAAGGAGAACAGCGAGCTGTACACCATGCTTGACCAGCACGAGAAAGCCATTGCGGAGCTGAAAAACAGGCTCGACGAGAAGAGCCACGAGTATGACTCCCTGAAGACGGCGAGGATGATAGGGATATCAAGCGGCGACATAGCCTCCACCAAGGAACGGCTGGCGCGGCTCATCCGGGACATCAACAGATGCATAACCGTCCTGACAGAACAAAAGGAAGGATAAGACGGATGGCAGAAGAGAACAACGGGAAACTACATATACGTCTGCACGTTTACGACGAGGAGATGGATGTCAACATTGACCGCAGCGACGAGGAATACTACCGCGCCGCGGCAAAGATGATAACCGAACGCTACAACAAATACGCGCCGATGTATAAAACGCACATGAGCGACCATAAGATTGCGCTGATGGTGCTTATAGACATTGCGTTGCGCTACCAGAAGGAGTGCAAGCGCAATGACACAGCCCCCTATGACGATATTCTCAAAAGCCTGACTGCCGAACTGGAGGACGCACTCGGAGAAAAGAAGTGAGAATATCAACAACTTTATAAACTTTAATTATTTATATGCAAACGACAATAGTGGCATTGATAGCCCTCATAGCAGGGGGTGTCGGTGGTTATCTCGTTTTCCGATATATACTGAAAGGGAAATACAACGGGATGATAGAGGCCGCCAATAAGGAGGCGGACGTGATGAAAGAGAAGAAACTCCTTGAGGTTAAGGAGAAGTTCCTGAACAAAAAGAGCGAGCTGGAGAAAGAGATACAGACAAGAAACCAGCACATACAGCAGAACGAAAACAGGCTGAAGCAGCGCGAAATAGCCCTCAACCAGAAACAAGATGAACTGGGACGGCGCAAAAGCGACCTCGACGGCATGCAGACTCGCATAGACAACGAGAAGAAACTGTTGCAGATGCGCCACGAAGAGCTGGAGAAACTGCAGATGCAGGAGCGTGCCAAGCTCGAGGAAGTGTCGGGTCTGAGTGCCGAGGATGCCAAGCAGCGTCTCGTGGAGGCCATGAAGGACGAGGCAAAGACCGATGCCCAGAGCTATATCAACGAGATTATGGACGAGGCAAAGCTCAACGCCAACAACCAGGCGCGCAAGATAGTGATACAGACCATACAGCGCGTGGCCACCGAAACGGCCATTGAGAACAGCGTGAGCGTGTTCCATATAGACAATGACGAGGTGAAAGGCCGCATCATAGGTCGTGAAGGTCGCAACATACGTGCCCTTGAGGCTGCCACAGGTGTGGAGATTGTGGTGGACGACACGCCCGAGGCCATCGTCATAAGCGCGTTTGACCCCATCCGCCGTGAGGTTTGCCGCTTGGCACTCCACCAACTCGTGTCCGACGGACGCATACATCCGGCACGCATCGAGGAGGTTGTGCAGAAGGTGAAGAAGCAGTTGGATAACGAAGTGATAGAGACAGGTAAGCGTACCACCATAGACCTTGGCATACACGGTCTGCACCCGGAGCTTGTGCGCATCATCGGCAAGATGAAATACCGCAGTTCATACGGTCAGAACCTGCTCCAGCACGCCCGCGAAACGGCCAACCTCTGCGCCGTAATGGCCTCCGAGCTGGGCCTGAACCCCAAGAAAGCCAAGAGAGCCGGTCTGTTGCACGACATCGGAAAGGTGCCCGACGAGGAGAGCGAACTGCCCCACGCACTGTATGGAGCCAAGATAGCTGAGAAATACAAGGAGAAACCGGATATCTGCAACGCCATTGCCGCCCACCACGACGAGTGCGAGATGAACACACTGCTCGCTCCGATTGTGCAGGTGTGCGACGC
>CAVHML010000228.1:0-3206 GCA_963636905.1 bacterium | reverse complement strand
AAACAGTATCTTCATGCAGGGATTTGCGTATCGCCCAACTGTCGCCGGAGGTCTGCGGCACAAGCCGCTTCTTGCCGCTGACGAAGCGCAGCGAGTGGTTGGTGGTCTTGTTGATTACGCGCAGGTTCTGCTTGAAGCTGACGACGATGCCACTCAACGCACGCTCCACATCGGCCGGGAACGTTGCCCAAGGCAGGAGAAACTCCTTGGCCACGGAAATCTGCTTTTGCGCGCCGCCACGGTTTACCGTCACCTCCTCATAGCGCCGCAGCTTGTGCGACAGCTGATGGCGGTTGCTCTGGTTCTTGGGCAGGGCGGCCTCGTTGCTCAACAGGTTCACGTGGTCGCGCGTGGCACAGGCTATCACTATGGCGTCCATGGCGTGGTGGCGATGGTCTATGCGCTTTTTGTTGAAACCCTTTTGCAGTTCCAACGGCATGGCCGGAATAAGATGTCCCGTTGCGCTGATGCTCGTAAACCGCTCCGACTGGGTTATCTCGTTCATGCGCTGGAAGCGTGGCAGTATGATGTGGTTCCACACGTCGTTCACGCCCCAATCGCGCTTCAGTCTGTCGGTAACGCCGCCTGTACACACAATGACATTCTTCGACGTGGCTTCCTGTTCGCCATCCTCACGCACAATGTTCGAAAGCAGCCCTTTTACCACTCGGCTGATGTAGCGGCTGTCGTTCATCTGCCTCTCTATGAACTCCGCCGGAAGGTCTTCGAGCAGGAGCTTGCGCATCTTGCTCTTGTTCTTCTTGCCGTATGTGCGCTGCACAAGGTCGCAATAGTTGTCTGTCTCCAGGATGGTCACGGTGCGCCCGCCGTTGAGCGTCACTTTCTCGCCGTGGTGGAGCTTTATGAATTCATAGCCAAGGGCGTTGTCCTTCAGCTTGTTTACGGCTGCCTCGCATATCACCTTGTTTGACATAGAATCGTCAAAATAGCGCGACTGCGGTATGACGTGCTCAATCTCATAGTCTGAGGTGAAGAGTCGCGCCAAGGGAATGGTCTGCCCAGTGTATGGAGAGACGTAGTGCTGCTCAAGCCATAGCTTGTAGCGTTTTATGTCGGAGAGCGTCGGACGGTTCTTTGCGTCGGCAAACTTCTTGAGTATGTCGTCTATGTAGTCGTCTGGTTCGTCCACGCTGTTGAGGGCTGTGTCCTCATATATGCGCAGCAGCTCCTGTTGGCTCGGCGAGTATGGACGCACGTTCTCTATGCCGAGTTCGGGATTGAGAAACTCTGTCAGCAGGGCTTTTATGCGGAGGTTAGCGTTCTCGTTTTGTGTGGCGCGTTCCGTCATCTGCTTGCGCTTGTCGGCAGGGTTCTTCATCTCCCGTCCCATCTCCACGTGTATCTCGTCTATGTGGCCGTGCTTCTTCCAGATGTCCCTTACGGTGCGCAAGGTCTCCATGATCACTTGCTCCACCACGGGATTGCGCAGCGAGTGCTGCTTGAACTCCTTGAGATACTTGTCGATGTCTTCAGGCGCGTTCCACTTGGCGGTGTCGCTCGCCTCGCTGTGGCGGTCGTACACCACATAGCACGCCAACCACAGCGGCAGGGCACGAAACCGGTCTATGCTGTCGAGGTGCATGGCCTTCTCCCGGACTCGCGTGCGTATGCTCTCGTCCACCTCGCCGTCGAGTATCTTCCGTATGCGCACTTGGGTTGCTGCATCGATGTCGTCGGCGTTCCAGTGGTAGCCCATGCGCATGAGCGGCAGCAGTTTCTTAATGGCTTTGGCCGAGTAGGCTCCATAGTCGGCATCAAACGGCGGAAACTTAGCCATTGCATCGACAAAAGCCTCGCCAAGGTTGTGGCGCTTGGCATAGCGAGCGAGTGCGGTGCGCAGTTCGGTGCGGTCGCTCACGCTGTAGAGTATGTGCCACAGGCGTTCCTCTATGTTTTCATTTTCATTAAGGAATGTGGTGTCCACCCCTGCTTTCTGAAGACGTGCCAATATATTGCCGCGCGTCTCGTTGCAGGGATAGGCCCTGTCGCGCACATAGTTCCAGCGGTATGGAAGTCCTGCGCCTTTGCCCTTGGGCTTCTTCATGTTGAAGTATTTTGTGAGCAAGTCAGCCTCCTTGATGTCCGCACGGTCGTTGAGCCAGTCAAACAGACGGGCGCGACTCTCCTCATCGGGCAGCAATTCGGCGGTCACGTCGATGTCGTCGACAGGTCGCCCTTCGCCGTCCACGCCCGACCTGTATATGCGTAGGTTGCCGACAAACTGCCACAGCCGAAACTCTTGATACAGAGGGTGCGACTTGGAGATGCACTTCACGTGTTTCTTTATCTTCTTGCCGTCACTGTCCAGACATTCATGGTATTCGTATGGACATTCGTCTATCATCGACTTCTTGCTCTTGAGCGGACGCTGATAGAAGATGATGTCGTCGAGAAGGAGATAAGTGAAGTCTTTCGAGGCAATAGACTGGCGAAAGGCATCATTTTGTGGATACAGCTCGTTGATGCACTCGGCGTACAACTCACGGTCGCACAGCTCGGGCATAAACTGCTTTTGCTTTTCGAGGATAAGGCGCAGTTCGTCCTTGTAGAACTTGCGCTCGATGGTACGTACCAGTTTTCCCTTGATTTTCTGTTTGGGGTTACGCATAAGGGCACCGAAGATATATTCGCCGACGGTAAGCCCGGATGTGCTTATGTCTTCTTCCGTCTTAATCTTCAGCAGTCCCCAGTTTTTCTCTGGAGGCATACTGATGGTATATTTTATTTTACCTTCTTTGTCTTTTCTTGATGTTCCGTCTTCATTCAACTGTGTGGTAACGATAAATTCTTTCACCTTACCTATCCAGTCGGGCTTTTCCTTGGCAGAACGGCTGTACACCATGCCATTTTCAAGAATCACGTTGTACGACGTGTCCTTACCTTTCTTGTCGCCCGTGTCCACCACGTCAACGACCTTAAGGGCGTAGTATTTTTCTTCTTTGGTTTTGTCCGTCTCAGTCTCTTCACCGCGAGTCTGGTAGTAGCCGCGCTTCTGGTTGAAGTTGAGGAGTATCCATGCCAACTCCTGACCGCTAATGCCCTCATGCGTTGCTTTCTGACGCAGGTAGTATATCGTCCAGTCGTATGGTATCTTTAGCCCAGCCTCCATCATTTCGGGATGTTCCTGCCAAAACATCTGCAGCATCTCATTGTAGGAGTCGGCAAAGAGAAATACGGGGTTGCCC
>CAVHML010000227.1:0-3224 GCA_963636905.1 bacterium | reverse complement strand
GCGTTCTCAAAGCCCTTCTGCACCGAGGGGATGAATTCCTTGGGGATGTTACCACCCTTAACCTCGTTGACGAACTGGAGTCCGCCTTCCTTGAAGTCCTCATCAATCGGGCCGATGTTAACGATAATGTCGGCAAACTTACCGCGACCACCGCTCTGCTTCTTGTAAACCTCGCGGAGATTGACGGTCTTTGTGATTGCCTCCTTGTAGTTAACCTGCGGCTTGCCCTGATTGCACTCAACCTTGAACTCGCGCTTCAGACGGTCGATGATGATATCGAGGTGAAGCTCACCCATACCAGAAATGATGGTCTGACCGCTCTGCTCGTCGGTACGTACTGTGAATGTAGGATCCTCTTCCGCCAACTTTGCAAGACCATTGTCCAGCTTAGCGATGTCGGCCTGGCTCTTCGGCTCAACTGCGATAGAAATCACAGTGTCGGGGAAGCTCATCGACTCGAGCACGATAGGATGTGCCTCGTCGCAAAGAGTATCACCAGTGCGAATATCCTTGAAGCCCACGCCTGCGCCTATATCACCTGCATCAATTGACTCCATAGGTATTTCCTTGTTGGAGTTCATCTGGAACAGGCGACTCACGCGCTCTTTCTTGCCAGAACGTGTGTTATACACGTAAGAACCGGCAGAAACCTTTCCGGAATATACGCGGAAGAACACCAGACGACCCATATACGGGTCGGTAGCAATCTTGAATGCAAGAGCCGATGTAGGAGCGTCCTCTGAAGGCTTGCGGTCTTCCTCCTCCTCTGTGTCGGGGTTTGTACCGATGATAGCCTCTGTATCAAGAGGTGAAGGCAGGAATGCGCAAACATAGTCGAGCAGCGGCTGCACACCCTTGTTCTTATATGAAGAACCGCAGATCATAGGAGTACACTCCATTGCCACTGTTCCCTTGCGGATAGCGGCGATAATCTCTGCCTCAGTGATTGAGTCGGGATTGTCGAAGAACTTCTCCATGATGGCCTCGTCATACTCTGCGGCAGCTTCAAGCAGCTTGTTGCGCCACTCGTCGCACTCGTCCTTCAGGTCGGCGGGGATTTCCTCAACGTCGTATTCAGCACCCATGGTCTCGTCGTGCCACAGGATAGCCTTCATCTTAATGAGGTCAACGACACCCTTGAAATTCTCCTCTGCACCGATAGGCACCTGCAGAACCACGGGGTTTGCACCGAGGATGTCCTTCATCTGCTGCACTGTCTCGAAGAAGTCAGCACCAGAGCGATCCATCTTGTTCACATATCCGATACGGGGTACGTTGTACTTGTCAGCCTGACGCCAAACGGTTTCAGACTGAGGCTGAACGCCATCAGCGGCAGAATATGTTGCGACAGCACCGTCGAGCACACGCAGTGAACGTTCCACCTCTGCGGTGAAGTCCACGTGTCCCGGAGTGTCTATAAGGTTTATCTTGTAGCTCTTGTCATTCCAAGTCCAGTTGCAGGTTGTGGCAGCTGATGTGATAGTGATACCACGCTCCTGTTCCTGAGCCATCCAGTCCATTGTTGCAGCTCCGTCATGCACCTCACCAATCTTGTGGGTCTTTCCCGTGTAGAACAGGATACGCTCCGAAGTAGTGGTCTTTCCGGCATCGATGTGAGCCATGATACCAATGTTACGAGTCAAATGTAAATCGCGGTTTGCCATTTTCTTTTACCCTTTATATTGATATTGTTAGAACCTGAAGTGAGCGAATGCGCGGTTAGCCTCGGCCATGCGGTGCATATCCTCCTTACGCTTGTATGCGCCGCCCTGATTGTTGTAGGCATCCATTATCTCGGCTGCGAGCTTGTCGGCCATCGACTTGCCGCTGCGCTTGCGTGCGAACGCAATCATGTTCTTCATCGATACGCTCTCCTTACGGTCGGGACGTATCTCCGTAGGCACCTGGAATGTGGCACCACCGATGCGGCGGCTCTTCACCTCCACCTGCGGAGTGATGTTGTCGAGGGCAGCCTTCCATATTTCGAGGGCAGTCTTCTCCTCGTTGCTCATCTTCTCTTTCACCTTGTCGAGAGCACCGTAGAAAATCTGGTATGACAGGTTTTTCTTGCCGTCATACATAAGATGGTTCACGAACTTTGAGACCTTCTGGTCGTTGAACACGGGATCCGGCAGGATCACACGCTTCTTTGGTTTTGCTTTTCTCATTTTTTCTTTTAATGAAAACTATTCTGCATGGGGCTGTTCCTTCAACGTTCTTCAACGTCCGCTCCCGGACATTTACTCAACCTTTATAACAATCTCTCCAGCAAAACTATTGATTCTTTTCTTGTTTGTGTCGCCCTTTGGCGTACCGGCCATCCCCGGCCGTTACTTCTTGGCTGCCTTAGGACGCTTTGCACCGTACTTTGAGCGGCGCTGTGTGCGGTTGGCCACACCTGCGGTATCGAGTGTTCCGCGAACGATGTGGTAGCGAACACCGGGGAGATCCTTTACACGTCCGCCGCGAACGAGCACGATTGAGTGCTCCTGCAGGTTGTGTCCCTCTCCGGGAATGTAGGAGTTCACTTCCTTCTGGTTAGTCAGACGCACACGGGCAACCTTACGCATTGCCGAATTAGGTTTCTTCGGGGTCGTTGTATAGACACGGACGCAAACGCCGCGACGCTGGGGACATGAGTCCAGAGCGGGCGATTTGCTCTTGTCAACAAGCACCTTTCTACCTTTTCTTACCAATTGTTGAATTGTAGGCATTGTTGTTTTTGTTTTTATTTATATATTATATGTATATGTCAAACGTAGGAATACGGGCACAGTATGCCCGCATTTGGGCTGCAAAGGTACAACATTTTATTTAATTACCGTTACAATCCGGCAGTCAACCAACCTAAAATCACCTGTTTTTAGCATAAAATAATATTTTTTAAGGCTCGCTCTGGTGTCAAAAGAACATCATTCTAATGCTAAAAGGACACCGTCCTAATGCCAAAAGAACATCATTCTAATGCCAAAAGAACATCGTCTCGTAAATAAGAGAGCCTCCCCCCTACTCTTCGGAAGCTCTGGCTTGTGCATTGTCTTGCACCGGGGTTTACGGCAGAACTCAATGGGGTTCTCAATAAAAACCGTCTGTTTTTGTACCGTAAACGCCGTGTTTACTACAGCCAAACCGCCGCTTTATTATGCGAAAGTGCCCGTTTTTCGATTTCTGCATCTTCGGGCGGAAGATGCAGCACAGATGATTAGGAACAACAACTATGTATC
>CAVHML010000226.1:0-3253 GCA_963636905.1 bacterium | reverse complement strand
GCGTACAAGCATCTTGGTTTTCACCCCGTTGTTTATCAGTGCCGCCATCAGCCGGCCGGCTGCCACTGCGGCACCGCCCGTCTTTTCGCTCGTGTTTACTATAAGTACTCTCATGGTTGGCTCCTTGTAGTTGTGCAAAGGTAATGCAAACGAGCGGCAAGAGAGCTTGCTCGCAGTTGTCCGAGTGCAGCTTACCTTATGCAAAGGTAATGCAAACGGGGTGAAAGAGCAAGACAAGCAGGCTTTATTTTGCCTTTATGCAACGGGCGAAAGGGCGGAAAACGACCGAATAGTTTTGGCATTATGGCTATTTGGTTTACCTTTGCAACAGCCAAGCGGCACTCGGACAAACGTAAAGCGGCTGTTTACGACCCGTAAACACACCGTTTAGCCACCGCAAACAGGCCGTTTATGATGCCTGAATGCACCGTTTGCGATACGGAACCCCACCGTTGCCCGCACGCGGGGCACGCTCCGACGCCGTAGAGGCCACACTTACAAACCGTCAAGACGACAATGGTGAAACCAACTACAGAAGATTTTGAGGTTATGGCGCCCGTCGGCTCGCGCGAAAGCCTTGCCGCAGCCATACAGGCCGGCGCAGATTCGGTCTATTTCGGCATAGAGAAGCTCAACATGAGGGCACATTCCGCCAGCACGTTCACCACTGACGACCTGCGGGAGATAGCCTTGGAGTGCGGCAAGCACGGCATAAAGACCTATCTCACGGTGAATACCATTATCTATGGCGAGGATATAGAACAGATGCATGCCATAGTTGATGCGGCCAAAAGGGCGGGCATCAGCGCCGTCATAGCCAGTGACGTGGCCGTAATGGTCTATTGCCGCAGCGTAGGCATGGAGGTACACCTGTCAACCCAGCTGAACATATCCAATATAGAGGCTCTCCGCTTCTACGCGCAGTTTGCCGACGTGGCCGTACTCGCCCGCGAACTGAATATGAACCAGGTGGCAGACATCCACAAACAGATTGTTGAGCAGAACATCTGCGGCCCTTCAGGCCGCCAGGTGCGCATCGAGATGTTCTGTCACGGCGCCCTGTGCATGGCAATCAGCGGCAAATGCTACCTGAGCCTTGCCAATGCGGGGCGTTCGGCCAACCGTGGCGAGTGCGTACAGATATGCCGACGGTCATATACCGTTACGGACAACGAGACAGGCAACCAGCTTGAGATAGACAACAAGTACGTTATGAGTCCCAAAGACCTGAAAACCATCCGCTTTATCGACCGTCTGATGGCAAGCGGAGTGCGGGTCTTCAAGATAGAGGGGCGCGCCCGTGGGCCTGAATACGTCTATACCGTGGTGAAATGCTACAAGGAAGCCATACAAAGCGTGCTCGACGGCACTTTCAACGACGACGAGAAGAAGGACCAGTGGGACTCCCGGCTGGCAAAAGTGTTCAATCGGGGCTTCTGGGACGGCTACTACCAGGGGCAGACCCTTGGGGAATGGAACCGCCACTACGGCTCCTGCGCCACCGAACGCAAGGTATATATAGGCAAAGGCGTGAAATACTTTTCCAAACTCGGCGTGGCAGAGTTTACAGTCGATGCCTCGGAGTTCCAGGTGGGCGACAAACTGCTCATAACCGGCCCCACCACGGGTGTGATATACCTCGACGCCACCGAGATACGCTATGAGTTGCAGCCCGTAAGTGTGGCTCCCAAGGGCAGCCACGTGTCCATTCCCGTGCCGGAAAAGGTGCGTCCGAGCGACAAACTCTTCCGGCTTGAAAAGACAAACATCAAAGATTAACCTACTAATATGACCATTAACGAAGCGCAAGACGAGGTGATAGAGGAGTTTTCCGACCTCTCTGACTGGATGGACCGTTACCAACTGCTCATTGACTTGGGCAATGACGAGAAGCCACTCGACGAGAAATACAAGGTAGAGAGCAACCTTATAGACGGTTGCCAGAGCCGTGTGTGGTTGCAAGCCGACTACATAGACGGCGTAATCCGCTTTTCTGCGGAGAGCGATGCGCTGATTGTCAAGGGCATAATAGCCCTGTTGATACGCGTATTGAGCGGACATACGCCCGACGAAATACTCGGTGCCGACCTCTATTTCATCGAGAAAATAGGACTGAAGGAGCACCTTAGCCCCACGCGGAGCAACGGTTTGCTGGCAATGGTCAAGCAGATGCGGATGTATGCGCTTGCCTTCAAGACCAAGGAGGGCGCATAAACGACCCAAGTCTCACGGCATTGCCTGTTCCGATGCGCACCTTTCCATTACTCATAGCCGCCGTTTTGCTCGTGGCATGCAGCCGCAAGCAAGGCGCAGAGCGGCAGGTTGAGAACTTTACAACCGAGGTTCTCAATCCCTCAACGCCCGTGAAAGACCAGGGGCGCAGCCCGGTTTGCTGGATTTACGCCATGCTTGCCGCCATCGAAACCGAGCACATAGGGCGCGGCGATTCCGTACATCTTTCCCCTTACTACACCATCCGCAAGATGCTGGAGGCCGGGGCGGAGGAGTCATACCTCACCCACGGCAAGGTAAAGGTGCGCCCTCGCGGTACGGCAATGCGTGCCCTGCGGCTGATAGAGAGTCGGGGCGCTGTGCCTTACGATGCCTATCGCCACGGCAGTGAGGCCAATGTGGCGGTGCTGGCACGCAAGATAACCATAGGAACAGGGGCGGCGGCCAACGCAGGACGCGGACTTGAGGCAAGCAACAGTACTGTTGGAAAAATGCTGGACGCCGCTTTCGGCCACGAGCCTCGCCGGGTCTATATGCTCGGAGCGGACTATTCGCCGCAGGAATTTGCCCGGAGCGTGTGCGCACCCGGGGAATATGAGGCTCTCACGAGCTTCACTCACCATCCGTTTGGCAGCCGTTTCGCACTCGAAATGCCTGACAATTTCGACCGTGACCAGTGCCTTAACGTGCCGATAGACACCCTGATGGAGCGCATGGAACGTGCTGTGAGGGAGCACAGGGGCGTGTGCTGGGAGGGCGATGTGAGCGAGCCGGGCTTCTCAACTGCCCTCGGCACGGCACGTATGCCGCAGGATTGCGACCTGTCGCAGACCGCCCGGCAGCGTGCGTTCGAACGGTTTGAGACCACAGACGACCATTGTATGGCCGTTGTAGGTATCGCCCACGACCGTCAGGGCGGCAGGTTTTTCATAATGAAGAACTCGTATGGCACGACAAACCCCTACGGAGGCTTCATGTATGTCAGCTTTGAATATGTGCGGATGAAGACGGTTGCGGTGGT
>CAVHML010000225.1:0-3336 GCA_963636905.1 bacterium | reverse complement strand
AACCCTGTTAAATATTCATAAAAACAAGACCTGCGGCATTGCCTTACCATTATATATATAAGGAAAAGCAGTAACTTTGCAGTCCGATTATTAAGGGGAGAGACTTAGAATCCCCATGGACGGAGTGTTAATAGTCGTGTCTTTGGCCAGGCGCGACGGTTAGTGAATCGCCGCCCAAACGTGGGGTTTTGCACCCCATGTGGTAACAAAACAGTTTTTTAGTAGTAAAACAACAACGTTAAAATGAACACTTTAAGTTACAAGACAGTTTCAGCCAACAAGGAAACTGCCAAGAAAGAGTGGGTTGTCTTCGACGCCAGCGACCAGATAGTGGGTCGTATGTGCTCAAAAGTAGCCAAGCTGCTGCGCGGAAAGTACAAGCCCAACTTCACTCCCCACGTGGATTGCGGAGACAATGTAATCATCATCAACGCCGACAAGGTGGTGTTCTCCGGCAAAAAGGAGACCGACAAGGTCTATACACGCTATACTGGTTATCCCGGAGGCCAGCGTTTCTCTACGCCGGCTGCGCTGCGCAAGCGTCCCAACGGTGCAGAGCGCATCATCCGCCACGCCGTTAAGGGAATGCTTCCCAAAGGCCCGCTCGGCCGTAGCCTTATGAACAACCTCTATATATATGAGGGTACGGAGCACAATCACGAGGCTCAGAAGCCAAAGACAATAGATATTAACCAGTACAAATAATCAAGGAAATGGAAGTAATCAACGCAATAGGCCGTCGCAAGAGTTCCGTTGCACGCGTTTACCTTAGCGAAGGCACAGGCAAAATAACCATAAACAAAAGGGACATCGCCGTATATTTCCCCTCCGCAATACTGCAATACGTTGTAAAACAGCCCCTGCAGTTGCTCGAAGTGGCCGAGAAGTATGACATAAAGGCTAACCTTGACGGTGGCGGATTTACGGGTCAGAGCCAGGCACTGCGCCTTGCCATCGCCCGCGCACTGGTTAAGGTGAACGAAGAGGACAAGAAGAGCCTCAAAGATCATGGCTTCCTCACACGCGATGCACGCGAGGTGGAGCGCAAGAAGCCGGGTCAGCCGAAGGCACGCCGCCGCTTCCAGTTCAGCAAGCGTTAATCCTGCCGCTATATACACGCTGTATATGGCCGCATGAGGCTGGACATTGTTTAGCATCTAAACCTGCAGGACTCGTGATGCCTGTGGTTCTTCCACAACGGGAGACAGGACAGAGGCGATTACCTGTGGGCTGGTTCTAACAGAGAATAAAAAAGAAAGTAAACAACATTAAAGATTTAAGAGAAATGTCAAGAACTAATTTTGATATGCTGCTGCAGGCCGGCTGCCATTTCGGCCACCTGCGCCGCAAGTGGAACCCCGCAATGGCTCCTTACATATACACTGAGCGCAACGGAATCCACATCATAGACCTTCACAAGACCGTAGTCAAGATAGACGAGGCTGCCGAAGCACTGAAGCAAATAGCCAAGTCAGGCAAGAAGGTACTGTTTGTAGCTACTAAAAAACAGAACAAGGACGTGGTTGCCGAGAAGGCTGCGAGCGTCAATATGCCCTACGTGGTAGAGCGTTGGCCGGGCGGTATGCTCACCAACTTCCCCACTATCCGCAAGGCAGTGAAGAAGATGAGCAACATAGACAAGCTCATGGCTGACGGAACTTACTCGAATCTGTCGAAGCGCGAGCTGCTTCAGATTTCGCGTCAGCGTGCCAAACTGGAGAAGAACCTCGGTTCTATCGCCGACCTGACCCGCCTTCCGTCTGCTCTCTTTGTGGTTGACGTGCTGAAAGAGGCCATCGCCGTGAAGGAAGCCAACCGTCTGGGCATACCCGTGTTCGGCATTGTCGATACAAATTCCGACCCCCGCAACATCGATTTCGTTATCCCTGCAAACGATGACGCCACAGACAGCGTTGACGTAATACTCACTGCTTGCTGCGCAGCCATCGCCGAAGGACTGGAAGAGCGCAAGGCAGAGAAAGCTGACGAGGCCGCTGCACAGGCTCAAAACGCCGCCGAAGATGGCGAAAGCAAGCCGAAGCGTGCACGCAAAGCCCGCAAGGACGCTCCCAAAGAGGCAGCTCCCGTAGAAGAAGCTCCCGCACAGGAAGCAGCTCCTGCGGTCGAAGAGGCAGCACCGGCAGCCGAGGAAGCTCCGGCAGAGGCTTAAATTGAACCGGGAATTACGAATGACGGCTTCCGCACCACGCACCGCCACGCCGGCAAACCTAAGGCTTTTGACCTCGGAACCGCAACGGCAACGGTAGCGAACCAAGGAATCCGACATTCGTAATTCCACCTTTTTACAAGACCAATATTCACAAACAATCACTCTAAACACAAAGAAGACATGGCAATATCAATAGCTGACATCCAGAAACTGCGCAAGATGACAGGCGCAGGTCTTTCTGACTGCAAGAAAGCCCTTACCGATTCCGAGGGCGATTTCGACAAAGCAATGGAGATAATCCGCGAGAAGGGTCAGGCCATCGCAGCAAAGCGCAGCGACAGAGAGACCTCTAACGGTTGCGTACTCGTCAAGGCCGTTCCGGGATTTGCCGCCATAGTAGCACTGAAGTGCGAAACAGACTTCGTAGCCAACGGAGCTGACTACATAAAGCTGACACAGGACATCCTCGACGCAGCGGTTGCAGCAAAGGCACAGAGCCTTGACGCTGTAAAGGAGCTGGCTCTTGCCGACGGGACAAAGGTTCAGGATGCCGTAATCGCCCGTTCAGGCATCACAGGCGAGAAGATGGAACTCGACGGCTACAACTTCATCGCCGGCGACAACGTTTCTGTTTACGACCACATGGGCAAGCACACTCTCTGCACAATGGTTCAGACCAACAAGCCCGCAGAAGAGCAGGCACATGCCGTGGCAATGCAGGTTGCAGCAATGAAGCCCGTTGCCCTCAACAAGGAGAGCGTTCCTCAGTCTGTCATTGACGAGGAGATCAAGGTGGCTGTAGAGAAGACAAAGCAGGAGCAGGTCAGCAAGGCTGTTGAGGCCGCTTTGAAGAAGGCTGGCATCAATCCCGCTCACGTTGACTCGGAGGAGCACATGGAGTCTAACATGACTAAGGGTTGGATTACCGCAGAAGACGTGGCTAAGGCCAAGGAGATTATCGCCGCCACAACGACGGAGAAGTCGGCAAACCTCAACGAGCAGATGATTCAGAACATCGCAAAAGGTCGTCTGAACAAGTTCTTTAAGGAGGCTTGCCTCCTCGATCAGGAGTTCATTCAGGACGCTAAGCTGAGCGTTTCTGACTACCTCAAGGCTGCCGACAAGGAGCTGACAGTGCTTGACTTCAAGCGTTTCTCGCTCCGCGC
>CAVHML010000224.1:0-3369 GCA_963636905.1 bacterium | reverse complement strand
ATACTTCGCCTTGCGCTCCACGTAGGAGAAGCCCACAACCACCACATGGACGTGGGCTTTGAGGCTTGCCTCGCTGTCCCAGCGGAAGGTACGGTGGGCAAAGTTGATGCAAATGCCGCCGGTGAAGAGCGGTTGCCACAGGTTTGCCACCTGCTCGCCCTGCGATATGGAGTTGGTGGATACGAGGGCTGCCTCGATGCGGGTGCCATTCATGTAGTCGGCGGCACGCTTGTACCATGCGCCGACATAGTCTATGTTGCCCACGTTCTTCCACTTCTCGCCGAACACTGCCGTCATGTCGGCCTTTTGGCTGCCGCTCATCATCCGTGCGCCAACAAACGGCGGATTGCCGATGATGTAGTTGAGCTGCTCCTTGGGGCAGACGCTCTGCCAGTCTGTGCGGAGTGCGTTGCCCTCAACGATGTTTGCGTAGCTCTTGAGGGGCAGGAAGTCGATGTCGTGGTGGATGATACGTTCCGTCTCGGCCATCATTTGCGCTTCGCTAATCCACAGGGCGGTGGTGGCCACGGTTACGGCGAAGTCGTTTATTTCGATGCCGTAGAACTGGTGGATGCTCACCTTTATAGGGTTGATAAAGGCATCGAACTGCTCTACGCTGTATATCTGCTTGATGATTTCGTTCTCCAGGCGGCGCAGGGAGAGGTAGGTCTCCGTGAGGAAGTTGCCCGAACCGCAGGCTGGGTCGAAGAAGCGGAGCGAGGCCATGCGGTCTTGCAACTGGTGGAGCAGCTGCATGCGCTTCTTTATGGCCGGCTCTTTCATGCACTCCTCGTAGTCCGCCCGCAGACAGTCCATAAACAGCGGGTCGATAACCTTGTGTATGTTCTCGATGGAGGTGTAGTGCATGCCGCCCGAACGGCGCGTTTCGGGATTGAGGGTGCTCTCAAACACACCGCCGAAGATGGTGGGCGAAATCTCGCTCCAGTCGAAGTCGAGCGAGGCGTGCTGCAGGAGTGTTTCGCGCAGCTCGTCGGTAAATTGCGGAATGTCTATCTCCTCGGCAAAGAGTCCGCCGTTGGTGTAGGGAAAGGCGGCGAGGTCGGGGCGCAAGTACTTGCTCCGCTTGTCGGCGGGAGTGTTGAGCACTTCGAAAAGTCGGAGCAGTTCGCTGCGCATGGACGGTGTGTCGAACTGTTCAAGGTAGTCGTGAAACTGGTCGCGCCGCCCGAACACGCCCGCATCCTCGGCGTAGAGGCAGAACACGAGGCGCACGCACAGTATGTTAAGGTGGCGCAGAGACTCCGGGTCGCTGCCGTCGTAGAGCTTTATGAACGCATCGTAGAGCTTGCCCACTATCTTGCCGGCCTCTATCGACACCTTCATCTCTTTCTGGAGGTGCGCCCCTTGCTGCTCCACAAGGAACTGCAGGCGGTAGTATTCGCGCTCCAAATCCTTTAGCAGTATGCGTGACGGCTCGCTGTTGGGGTTCTCCATGTCATAGACATCAAACTCGGCGAAGTTGCACGTCACTATCCAGCGCGGCCTTTGCGAGTATGGCAGTGCTGCGGAGTAGCGTTGCGCCTGTTGGAAAGGCGAGAGCACGGTGCCGTCGCTCTGCCTTATGGCCTGGCGCAGGTCTTTTCCCAATGACTTCTGCTCTATCATCACATGAGTACTGGGTATCATTGCGTCGATAAACGAGGTGTGGTCGAGCTGCGCCTGTTGCTCGAAGGTGATGAAAGTGGAGGGGCTTTCCACGCCGAAGACTTCGGTGAGGAGTTCTATCCAGAAGGTCTGGCTCTCGCCTTTCTCATATCCCCTGCCCTCCCATCGGCCGGCGAAGGCGGCTGCCGCCGCGCGTTGTTGTTTCTCTGTGTTCATAATTATGAATTAAGAATGAAGAACGAAGAATGAAGAATGGGCTTGCGCCGAATGAAGAACGAGGAGTGAAGAACGAAGAATTTGTATGCCTGTCAAGCGCACAAGCAAATTTTCATTCTTAATTCTTCATTCCTCATTCCTCATTTTAAGTTATTCTTCGTTCTTCACTCTTCGTTCTTCATTTTATATCGTTCTTCATTTTCAATGTGCAATATTCGCAAAAAATATCGATACGGCCAAGTCTTGCGCCCGCAAGTTGCAGCGGCGGCGCGGAAATGCACGCGGGGGAATGGCACAGCCGCAGTATCTATGCCGGCAAAGCGGCGGGTTGCGGGTCGTAACCCGGCTGTTTGCAAGGTCTGAACGGGGCGTTTGCGGAGGCTAAACGGGCGGTTTGTGTGGGCTGTGTCGGATAGTTGTGAAAGCAGTATCGGCTGTTTGTGGGGGAGGGACTGTTTGTTCCGCTGCGGAAGTGCTTGCCGGGGTGCGGCAGTGCGCATTTTCTCTCCGCACAAAGGTAAGGAAAACACTCAAAAACAGCGTATTCGGCGGCTGGAAACCGCACGGGAACACATTTTTTAACCAATGCTCCGGGTGTCTGAAAAAAAACACTTGCAAACCGGAATGAACCAAATTATTTTTGCTACTTTTGCAAAGTAGAACTTACAAAACACCTACATAAGCAAGATTTATGGACTTAGTAAAACAAATCATCGAACGCGCTAAAAGCAACAAACAGCGCATTGTGCTTCCCGAAGCCACCGAGGAACGCACTTTGAAAGCTGCCGACCGTGTGCTGGCCGACGGCGTGGCAGACCTTATCCTCATCGGCAACAAGGCCGAAATAGACTCCCTTGCCGCAAAATGGGGACTGGAAAACATCGGCAAGGCCACTATCATCGACCCGGAGAACAATCCCAAGGCCGAAGAGTATGCCGCACTTCTGGCCGAACTCCGCAAGAAAAAGGGCATGACAATAGAACAGGCGCGCGAGCTGGTTAAGAACCCTCTCTACCTCGGATGCATGATTATCAAGACCGAAGGCGCCGACGGACAGATAAGCGGAGCACTGAGTACTACCGGCGACACGCTGCGTCCGGCTCTGCAAATCATCAAGTGCGCACCCGGAATAACCTGCGTTAGCGGTGCCATGCTGCTCATTACCAAGCAGCCGCAGTATGGTGAGAACGGCGTACTTGTGGTGGGTGACGTGGCCGTAACGCCCATGCCCGACGCACAGCAGCTGGCTCAGATTGCCGTATGCACGGCACAGACGGCCAAGAGCGTGGCCGGTTTTGCCGACCCGCGCGTGGCTATGCTGAGCTTCTCCACCAAGGGCAGCGCAAAGCACGAGGTGGTTGACAAGGTTGTGGAGGCCACCAAACTGGCCAAAGAGCTTGACCCGGCACTGAAAGTTGACGGCGAGCTGCAGGCCGATGCGGCACTTGTGCCTTCGGTAGGCGAGAAGAAGGCTCCCGGAAGCGACATCGCCGGCCACGCCAACGTGCTGGTGTTCCCCTGTCTGGA
>CAVHML010000223.1:0-3370 GCA_963636905.1 bacterium | reverse complement strand
AAATGGCCGGGTCAGGCATCACAAATGGCCGGTTTTTACAGCAAAAGGGTAGGGGGAAGATGCAGAAAGACGGGGAAAAGATGCGGAAAGGGTAGGGGAGAACGGGTGAAAGGGTAGGGGAGAATGAGTAAATGGGTAGGGGAGGCGGTTGCAAACCGCGCACCGGCACAGTCAATCCAGATACTTCATAAGCACGTCCCACACGGCCGCTATGTGGCAGAGGCTGCCCGCGAGCACGAAGAAGTGGAACACCGTGTGCATGTACCGCCGCTTGCGGAGCGTGTAGAAGCCCGCCCCCGTGATGTAGCACACGCCTTCAGCTACAAGAAGCCACACCGCCGCCGCATCGACACAGGCCAGCAGTGGCTTGAAAGCTACGAGAACGGACAGCCCCATGCCCACGAAGCAGGCTGTCTCAAGGTTGCTGTGCTCCTTCAAACGGGTGAAACTCATCACCGTTCCTACCACTGCGCACAGCCAGACGAAGCCGAACAAGCCCCATCCCCAACCACCTTCATGACGCAAAGCCACCAGCGTGAGGGGCGAATACGACCCGGCTATGTGCCAGTAGATAGCCGCATGATCCCATCGCCGCAACCGTTCGCGCCACCGGCTGCGGTGCGGTGTGGCGTGATATACGGTCGATGCAATGTAGGAACCGAGCATACCGAACAGATAGAGCATCACTCCGAGGCGTGCCCAACCGTTGCCATGGCGGAAGCAAAATACGAGGAAAGCCACGCCGACGGCCACTCCAATGAGTATTCCGGCGGCGTGCGACCACGTGTTCCACAGCTCTTCCTTATGCGTGTATCGTATTGCCATTGTTCGTGCTCAATTAAAAATGAAGAGTGAAGAATGAAGAATGCTGCGCTTGGTACGGCGCAAGCCATTCTTAATTCTTCATTCATCATTCTTCACTCTTCATTCTGCTGTGCGCAAGCCATTCTTCATTTTTCGTTCTTCATTCTTCATTTTTCATTTTCCCGTGGCTATGGTAAAGTCGAGCAGTCGCCGTTCTACGTCGGCCTTGGCCACTTGTATGCGCACGGGGTCGCCCAGCTGGTAGCGGTTGTGGTGGCGACGGCCAACGAGCTGGTAGTTCTTCTCGTCGAAGTCGTAGTAGTCATCGTCGAGGTCGCGCATCGGCACCATGCCCTCGCAGTGGTTTTCGTCTATCTCGCAGTATATTCCGTAGCTCTGTATGCCGCTGATGTGAGCGTCATAGACGTTGCCTATCTTGTCGGCCATGAACTCCACCATCTTGTACTTGATGGAGTCGCGCTCGGCGTTCTGCGCCACAATCTCCATGTCGCTGCAGTGTTCGCACAGCTCCTCGTAGTGGTCCTTGTTGACAGAGCGTCCGCCGTTCTGGTATCTGGTGAGCAGACGGTGCACCAGCGTGTCGGGATAGCGGCGTATGGGCGACGTGAAGTGGGTGTAGTAGTCAAACGCGAGGCCATAGTGGCCGATGTTGTGAACGCTGTACTTTGCCTTCATCATGGCTCTGAGTGCCACCATCTCTATCAGGTTTTGCTCCCTCTTGCCGGCGCACTGCTCCATGAGAGCGTTCAGACTCTTTGATATTGCACCCTTTGTGCCCGTGGTCTTCATCTTGTAGCCAAACTTGACCACGAATCCGCGCAGCGTCTCCAGCTTTGTCGGGTCGGGCTGGTCGTGCACACGGTAGGGCAAAGTCTTCGGTTTCTGCCCGCGCTTCACCTTGCCTACGCTCTCGGCCACGGTGCGGTTGGCCAGCAGCATGTACTCCTCGACGAGCTTGTTGGCGTCCTTCGACTTCTTGAAATAGCAGCGCACTGGTTTGCCATTCTCGTCGATGTCGAAACGAAGTTCCTCACGGTCAAACTTCACCGCACCGTTGGCAAACCGCTTCTCGCGCAGCTTCTTGGCCAGCCGGTCGAGCTGTATCAGTTCTGCGGCATATTCGCCGGTGTAGCCGCCCTTGCCCGGAGCCGGAGCGGGCATGCCCTGGCCATCTACAACACCGTTCTTTTCAAGCGTTTTCTGCACTTCTTCATATACGAAGCGGCGGTCACTCTTTATCACAGTGTGTACCAATCGCCACCGTTTTATGTCTGCATCGTCGTCCAAAGCAAATATCACGCTGTAGGCCAGCTTCTCCTCGTTGGGGCGCAGCGAGCAGATGAAGTTGCACAACCGTTCGGGCAGCATGGGCACGGTGCGGTCGACGAGATACACGCTTGTGGCCCGCTTGTATGCCTCCTTGTCGATAATCGACCCCTCGGTGACGTAGTGCGACACGTCGGCAATGTGTACTCCCACCTCCCAAAGGCCGTCGTCGGTGCGGCGTATGGACAGAGCGTCGTCGAAGTCCTTGGCGTCGTGGGGGTCTATGGTGCAGGTGAACACGCTGCGGAAGTCCTCCCTCTCCTCCAAATCCTTCTGAGTAATCTCGGCCTTGATGTCCTCTGCGGCCTTCTCCACGTCCTCCGGATAAGTGTAGGGCAGTCCGTATTGCGCCAGTATGGCGTGCATCTCGGTGTTGTTGTCGCCCTGCTCTCCGAGCACGTCAATCACTTCAGCCATTATGTTGCGGTGGTCAGCGTCGGGCCACTGCGTCACCTTCACCACCACCTTGTCGCCCGTCTTACCGCCCTTGAGCTTGCTTTTGGGTATGATGATGTCGTTCACCACGAGGTTGGCCTGCGGCAAGAGAAACGCCAAATCACCCTCCACGCGCAGCTTGCCCACCATCGTGTCGTGGGCGCGCTTGATTATGGCGGTCACCATAGCCTCCTTTATGTGGTTCTGACGGCGCGCAAGGAATGTCACCTGCACCTTGTCGCCGTCCAGTGCGGCCATGCTGTTGCGCTCGGCCACAAACACCGGCAGACTGCCATCGGCGGGTATGAAACTGTTTTTACCGTTGGCCTTGCGGCGGAACGTACCCTCCTGCACCTGCGTCTTGGTGTTGAGCCGATACGAGTTTTCGCTCACCTTGGTCAGGAAGTCGTCCCACGCCATATCCTCCATCGTGTCGATGGCAAGCATTTTCATCGGGTGAGTGTCCAGTTTGAGTGTCTTGAAGATATACTTGAAGTTGAGCGTGTCGCCTGGATTTGCCAGAAACAGCTTCTGCACAGCCTCGGCTATGTCCTTTCTGCCTATTCGTTTGCCACCTTTTTTCTTTTTCATAGCTGTATGTTTTTGTGGAATTACTATATTGCAAAGTAAGCAAATAAAATCGGTATAACAGAAGATACAACCCGCCTAATTTGTTATTTATCTGTTATAAATCCATTTTTGCTTGTAGCCCTTACAGCGATGAGCATAGCCTCGAAGAGGCTGCATCTCAGTAACCCCATGTGCAGCGAAGCGGAACATGGGG
>CAVHML010000222.1:0-3417 GCA_963636905.1 bacterium | reverse complement strand
TTTGTATTCAACGATAAATGGAAAGAACAGATAAGATACTTTATACGGTAAACGTCATCTACCTCATATTGCTCTTGTTGGTATTGGCGGTATTCGGATATACGCCGACAAACGACGGAGACGGATATATAGAGTTTGCGCAGGTGTGCATCAATACAGGCCAGATGTACCCATGTCTGCCTCTCATCCAGGGAAAGCCGTTTGTTTGGAACATAGGTTCAATAAACCTTACGGCACTGTCGCTGCTGTGGTTCAATTCATTGTATCCGCTCCTCATACTATTGTGCTTCCTCAAAGCTCTTACTTCTTTATTCATCGGCAAAATAGCCAAGAAACTCCTCTCGCCAAAGGTAGCCATAGTAGCCTGCATACTCTATATACTGTATCCTAACAACTGGGGACAAAGCACAACCATTTTGTCTGAGATACCGATGATTTGCTTTGCGTGCGGAGCACTGTACATGGCCGTCAGCAAGGACAAATGCGCTTGGCTATTCATTAGCGGCGTCCTCTTCGGAATAGCCAACTGGTTTCGCCCGGTGGCCATGGTATTCATCGGCACGCTAATACTTTACTACCTGCTGTTTGTAAACAAGAACAAGACGAAGAGGTGCCTGTCGCTTTGCTCTGGCTACGTTTCATTCATTCTTTTAGCAGGAACGTACTGCTACCTGCATACAGGCTTCTTTCTGTTTCAGGCAGAGTCCTTGTGGTTCAATATGGCGGAAGCGACTTACGAAAAGTCAGTAGCTCCGCAATATGGCACAGACCCGTATCCTAAGGGTACTATCAGGTATATAGAAAATATGGACCAGAAGACAGCCGTAGAGTGCAACAGGATATGGAAAGAAAAAAGCCTGGAATGGTTGAAGGAACATCCGGCGCAGTACTTGAAGAAGATACCGGGACGGCTTCTTTACATGTACTATAATGACATGGACAACATAGCGGCGTTCTCCACCGACAAGGGGAAATCGGAAAACAACTTCGTGACACTGCCCTACAGGAACATACTGAAAGGAAACATGGGCGGACTTACCGATTTGCAATATTTGGGGCTTTTCAACTTGATATACTATCTGCTGCTGATAGCGTTCGCCGTAGCAGGAGGATGTATTTTGTTGAAGAGAAGAGAATACCAAAAAGCCTTTATCCCCTTGCTCATCACCGTAGGCGGCTCCCTTTCGCTGGTACTTGCCGTTCATGGGGAAACGAGGTTCAAGGCACCGTTCATGCCTTTCGTTTTCATGCTGGCCGCAACAGCCATTTATCAAATTGCACTCAATAAGCGCAAAAGTCTCCCCCATTCTACCACAACGACTTGAGGGCAAACCATACTATGGGCACAAGAAGCGATGGCAGGAGGTTGAGCGTCTTGCAGTCTTTCAGGTTGAGAAGAGACAATCCACTGCCCATGATGAGCAGTCCGCCCACAATCAGAAGCTCTGCCATCAGTGCGTCGCTCACGGCTTGGCTTGACATCTGCGCCACAAGGTAGAACGCTCCCTGCCACAAGAACAGCACCGGGGCGGCCAATATCATGCCCAAGCCATAGGTGGAAGCGAAGACACAAGAGGAAACGAGGTCGAGCGTGGCATTGGTGAAAAGCAGTGTGTTGTCGCCGTTGAGCGCGCTCACCACGGGGCCGAGCATGGACAACGGGCCGATGCAGTAGAGCAGCATGGCGGTGATGAGACCGTCTGCAAACGAGTTCTGGCGTGACTTACTGTCTTCACCGCCTTGCTTCCGTGTGCGATTCTCTATGAGTCTGCGGAATCGTCCGTCAAGGTCAAGCGCAGTACCGACCACACCGCCAATGGCGATGGCGAGAATGAAGAGCACGGGATACTGGCTTTCCTTCATGTAGGATATTGAAGCGTTGAGACCAATGGCGAGCGACGCCAGCCCCAACGAGTCGTAAAGTGCGCGCTTGTATTTGTCCTTTATACCCTTATGCAGCAGTGTACCGGCTATCGTTCCCACGACGATAGCACCAGTGTTTACTATCGTTCCAAGCATACCGCCTACACGTCAGCTAAGCTCAAGCATGCGCTCGATGGGTTTGACTGCCTCGCGAGCCACGACGGGGTCGACATCCACCGACGGCCACTCATACTTCAACGTGTTGTATATCTTGAGCATTGTGTTCATCTTCATGTAGTCGCACTCGTTGCATGAGCATCCGAGTCCGCCCTCGCTCACCTCCGGCGGCACAGGAATAAAAGTCTTGCCGGGACACTTGCGCGTCATCTCGTGCAGTATGCCGGCCTCTGTAGCCACGATGAACTCACGGTCGCTGCTCTCAATGGCGTGCTTGAGCAACACCGCAGTAGAACCAACCACGTCGGCCACGGCCAGCACAGGTCCTTTACATTCAGGGTGAGCCAACACCTTGGCACCGGGGTGCTCGCCCTTCAGGCGCACTATCTCCGCCACAGAGAAACGCTCATGCACGTGGCAACCACCGTTCCAAAGTAGCATCTTTCGTCCCGTCACCTCATTTATATAAGAGCCGAGGTTGTAGTCAGGCCCGAATATTATCTTCTCGTCCTTGTCGAACGTGTCCACTATGCGCTTGGCGTTGCCGCTCGTCACCACCACATCCGTCAGAGCCTTCACGGCAGCAGTGGTGTTGACATAGCTCACCACCCTGTAGCCCGGGTGTTCCTCCTTATATCGGCGCAGGTCGTCGGCCTTGCACGAATCGGCCAGCGAGCATCCGGCATTGAGGTCGGGAGCGAGCACAAGTTTGTCGGGACTCAGTATCTTACAGGTCTCGGCCATGAAGTGCACTCCGCACATCACGATAATCTTCGCGTCGGTCTCAGCCGCCTTTCTGGCCAGCGCGAGCGAGTCGCCAATGAAGTCGGCCGTGTCCTGTATCTCGCCTTGCGTGTAGTAGTGTGCCAGTATTATAGCGTTTTTCTCCTTGCACATCCGCCTTATCTCCGCCTTCAGGTCAATGCCTTCGGGTGCCGGTTCATCGATGTAGCCCTTGGCTGTCCATTCGTCTTTCAGCATCTTCTTATAATCTTTATACTTTATTCTTCTTAAATAAAAAAATGAAATGATGTGTTATGATGTGCTGTTGATACGTTGAAAACTTTCTTCCTTTTATCTTGCATGTTTGGAGATAAACATCAGGCGCAGGGTTATCAACAGTTTATGCAAAGCCTTATGTTCTGATTTTTAGGGCAGTAAACAGTTTATTAACACTATTGCATTTCGGTGCAAAATTAATAAGTTTATATCTTTTTCTCCGCTCATTGCGTTGAAAACTTGCCGAAAAGCCCGTAATAAACCTGTTGATATCCATATCCGACATGGGCGAAAGACGCACCTGTTGATAACGCTAAAGGTTGTTCTGTGGTTATCAACAGGGTTTTCCACAAAGTTATCAACACTTCGAAACCTGCT
>CAVHML010000221.1:0-3425 GCA_963636905.1 bacterium | reverse complement strand
TAGCGCTCCTGGTTTGGGACCAGGTGGTCGCAGGTTCGAATCCTGTCGCCCCGACACACAGCAAGCCACACTACAGAACACAAATCCCCTTGGGCTACAATGAAGCTCAAGGGGATTTGCCGTTTACAAACACGCACCACAACGTCACCTCACGGCTCTCCGGGGAACTCACGGTTTGCCCGGAGAATTGCAGAGCCAGTGCGAATTGCTGTTGGAAGCATCATCCGTTGCCGTCCAAGCTCCATTTCTTATCGTTCAGACACCATTTCCTTGGCATCCAAGCATCATCCGCTTCCGTTCAGACACCCCATTTTAGCTGTCCAAGCATCATCCGTTACCGCCCAGACACCATTTTTTCCGTTCCAAGCGCCATCCTTTGTCATTCAGACGTTATTCCAGCAGGTCGGGGCGCAGCCTTTTTGTGCGCTCCAAAGCCTCGTTCATTTCCCATTCCTTTATCTTTGCCTCGTTTCCGCTAAGCAGTATTTCGGGTACACGCCAACCTTTATAGTCGGCAGGACGGGTGTATATGGGTGCGGCAAGCATGTCGTCCTGGAAACAATCGGACAGTGCGCTCTGGTCATCGCTGATTACTCCGGGCACAAGCCGCACTATTGCGTCGGCCATCACGGCCGCTGCCAGTTCGCCACCCGTCAGTACATAGTCGCCGATGGATATTTCGCGCGTAATCAAGTGGTCGCGTATGCGCTGGTCTATGCCCTTGTAGTGGCCGCAAAGTATGATGATATTGCCGCACAAGGACAGGTCGTTGGCCACGTGCTGGTTGAATTGTTCTCCGTCGGGCGAGGTGTATATCACCTCGTCGTAGTCTCTTTCGGCCTTGAGGGCGGTGATTGCGCGGTCTATAGGCTCACATTGCATCACCATACCGGCAAATCCGCCGTAGGGATAGTCGTCCACACGTCGCCATTTGTCGGTGGTATAGTCGCGCAGGTTGTGCAGATGTATCTCGGCAAGCCCCTTTTTCTGTGCCCTCGCAAGTATGGATTCGTGAACGAAACCCTCGATCATTTCGGGCAAAACAGTTATTATGTCTATTCTCATCAGAGCAGTTTTTCGGTCAGAGCGTACCCTTTGTGCTTGGCAACTCGAAGTGTTGTATGTCGCGTTTTACCGCCATGCGCAGACTGCGGGCAAAGGCTTTGAAGATGCCTTCTATCTTGTGGTGCTCGTTGTCGCCCTCCGCCTTGACGTTAAGGTTCATCCGTGCACTGTCGCTCAGGCTCTTGAAGAAGTGGAGGAACATCTCCGTGGGCATATCCCCTATCTTTTCACGCTTGAACTCGGCGTCCCACACCAGCCATGGGCGGCCTCCGAAGTCGAGAGCCACCGAACATAGGCAGTCGTCCATGGGCAGACAGTAGCCGTAACGCTCTATTCCGCGCTTGTCCCCCAAGGCTTTCAGCAGACAGTCGCCCAACACGATGGCCGTATCCTCTATGGTATGGTGCTCGTCAACGTTGAGGTCGCCCTTGCAACTCACCGTGAGGTCCATCATGCCGTGCTTGCCTATCTGTTCCAACATGTGGTCAAAGAAGCCGATACCCGTACTGATGTCGCACTTGCCCGTACCGTCAAGGTTCAGTTTTACGCTGATTTCCGTCTCCTTGGTGGTGCGTCTGGCCTCAGCAGTGCGCTCTCCGGCAAACAGAAGTTCGGCTATCTTGTCCCACGTCAGGCCGTCCTTGCCCAGTATGAGAGCCTTGCAGCCGATGTTCTCGGCAAACTGGCGGTCGGTTTCCCTGTCACCTATCACGTAGCTGTTGGCAATATCATATTCCGGGTCGTCCATATACTTGCGCACAAGTCCCGTTGCCGGTTTGCGCGTGTCGGAGTTGTCTTCCGGAAAGTGGCGGTCTATGAGAATGTCGTCAAAGGTTATTCCTTCTCCTTCGAGCGTTTGCAGTATGAAATTGTGCACCGGCCAGAACGTGTCTTCGGGGAATGAGTCGGTTCCGAGGCCGTCTTGGTTGGAAACCATGACGAACTTGAAGTCAGTTTTCGTGCGAATGAAGTTCAGGTTCCGTATCACTCCCGGAGTGAATTTCAGCTTGCCGAAGGAGTCAATCTGCTCGTCTTCAGGCTCTTCTATGATGGTTCCGTCGCGGTCAATGAACAGTAAGCGTGTCATAATCTTGGCTTTTTATTTCGTTTCTGTAGCGTTTGCGCTCGGCTTCCTGTGTGTCTATCGAGCCATACATATAATATAGTGGAAACAGAGCCGACAGTCTGATGTAGGCTTGCGCAAATCCGGATATGAAAAAGATGGCGGCTGTGAGTGCGGTCATGTAGCTCGGCATGCCCGAAGGGTCGCCGTTGGCCACTCCGGCACTCGACTGGCAGTTGGCAACGGTCAGTATTACAGCCGGTTGCTGTAGCACATAGGTGGCCAAGAGCACTATTGCCGCACAGGAAATGACCACCGCGAGCATGAAACCCAGATGGCGCATGGCCGGAAGGTAGTCGGTCTTGAGCAGCGGCCAGAACCTTTCGTTGTCGTTGAGCACGTACTTCATGCCGACGAAAAGGGTAGGGGTCAGCGCCAGGGCAAAGATTACGCCCGCGATGACCGTGAATGCCGTCCACGCATAGTGGCTTCCCGGAGCGGCGAGCACGTGGCGCAGCTTGAAAACATACCACAGGCCGAGCACAACCACGGGGACGGCGTGGAGCAACAGTATGGAGAGCACGGCTTTTATGGTGCGCCATGCGGCTGTGCGGTCGAGACGCGGCCTCCACTTGCACAGGTTCATGCTGCCTGTGGCCTTGTGGCCGCGCAGAAGCGACAGGCCGCACGAGTAGAACACCGTCTCTATGAGTCCGCCCACCACGGTAAGCACTCCGAAGGCCGCCAACAGCCACACGTAGTCCCTGCCCAATGCCTGCAACTGGGCTTCATTCTGCACGCCGGCGGTCGTTAAAGCCGGCAGTTTGACCACTGACAGCACTCCCAAGGCCGCAAAACACACTGAAAAGAGCAGTGCCGGGAGCCATGTGGCGCGGAATGTATTGCTGAAATGTGACGTGTAGAGACCGTAGCCCAACTTGATGCTTGCCCCCACGCTGTTGCTTTTCATTGCGGAGGCTTCTGTCTGTTTTTCCATCATGCCGTGTTCTTGTTACAATCCGATAGTCCGAAAGGGCTTATATGGAGCACAAAGATAGCCTTAATTTTTGAGATAGGCGGCTTAATGCGCCCAAAAACTGCTGCCGTTCAGGCCTGATGCGCTCACAAAAGGCCGGGTTACGGGTCGTAAACCGCCGGTTTAGGGTGCGTAAACGGGCGGTTTGGCCACCGTAAACGGGCACTTTACGAAACCCAAGCGCACGGCTCTTCTGAATATATTGGGGACAACATCGGTGAAAAGGGTGATAGTCTCGCCAATTCTTGCTAACTTTGCATA
>CAVHML010000220.1:0-3471 GCA_963636905.1 bacterium | reverse complement strand
GGCCTATCTACGACCCGTAAATGGCATGTTTTTAGTGGCCAAAAGTGCGCTTTTTTACCCCAAAATGTTCCATTTGGGAGTTAAAAATATGACACTTTCGTTGCATACTTGTGTGATTTTCTACGTAACAAGCGCATTTACAGCGACTTAAAGTTGCACACGCAAAACGGACATATTTTCGAGCACGAACACTCTTGGTGGATTTCACGCGAGTTTTGAGGGCATGTTTGTGAAAATGTTTCCGTGATTTTAACATAATTCGCAGTACTTTAATGTTAGTACGGCGATAGAACCTCCCGCGCTTGTCATACTTTGTCGAAGTAATGTGAAAAGAATAAGTTCCTCAAAAACTACGGAATGTACATCTGCAAACTTGTGGAAGTTATTCTTTGAACATTACTAAGCTGGAAAAAAGAGGTATCGCTTGTGTGAAAGGCAAAAAAAGCGTACCTTTGCAGATGCTTGGGCGCAAAGGCCGCCCGGCCAGGGAAGTACTAACATAAAACAAAACAAGAGATAACCGTAATGGGCAGAAGAATAAAGAAACTGAAAAAAATCAGAATACACCGCGAGGGCACCGACACACTGCTCTATAGTTTGGCGGCCGTGGCCGTTGTGGCCGTAGCCCTCTGGCATTTCTTCGGTCCTGCGCTGCCGTTCTGGCTGTTTGTTGTGGTGTTTGGCGCAGCGTGGGCGGTGGTTCTCAACTTCTACCGTTGTCCCATACGCTACTACAATGGCGAGACTGAGCGCATTGTAGTGGCTCCGGCCGACGGCAAAGTGGTGGTGATAGAAGAGGTGGACGAGGATACCTATTTCCACGACCGCCGCATTATGGTGTCGATATTCATGAGTCTGTTCAACGTACACGCCAACTGGTTTCCCGTTGACGGCAAGGTCAAGTTCGTCAAGCATCAGAACGGCAACTACCACAAGGCGTGGCTGCCCAAGGCAAGCGAGGAGAACGAGCGCGCCGATGTGATGATTACCACCCCGGAAGGCGAGGACATACTCTGCCGCCAGATAGCCGGAGCTATGGCAAGGCGCATAGTCACGTATGCCAAGGAGGGCGAAGAGTGCTACATAGACGAGCATCTGGGTTTCATCAAGCTCGGCTCGCGCGTGGATGTGTATCTGCCTTTGGGCACGGAAGTGTGCGTGAAGATGGGACAAAGCACCACGGGTGACCAGACAGTTATAGCTAAACTGAAACAGAAAGAGGCTTGATGGCAAACTTCATAACGCGGAATGTTCCCAACACCCTGACCTGCGGCAATCTCGTTTCGGGCTGCATAGCTGTGGGCAACGCCTTTGTCGGACTGTACGACTGGGCTTTCCTCTTTATAATAATAGGTGCGGTGTTCGACTTCTTCGACGGCATGAGCGCACGCCTGTTGGGCGTTTCGTCGCCGATAGGCAAGGAGCTGGACTCGCTGGCCGACTGCGTGACGTTTGGAGTAGCCCCCTCGGCAATGGTGTTCACGCTGCTTTCCACACTGGACATGCCGTCGTTCTTGCGCCCTGTCGGGGCTTTCGTTCCCTACTGGGCATTCCTTATGGCGGCTTTCTCGGCATTGCGCCTCGCCAAGTTCAACCTTGACGAGCGGCAGACCACCTCTTTCATAGGCCTGCCCACACCGGCCAACGCCCTGTTTTGGGCTTCGCTCATCGTGGGGGCGGAGAGCTTTATTGCCAACCTGCCCCTTGCCGTGCTCGTAGTCATGGCAATGGTGATAGTGTCGAGCTGGCTTCTCGTGGCCGAACTGCCCATGTTCTCGCTCAAATTCAAGCACTGGGGATGGAAAGGCAACGAGGTTCGCTACTCTTTCCTGATTGTTTGCGCGGTACTTCTCGCCACCTTGCGCCTCACGGGTTTTGCCGCCATTGTGGCTTTGTATGTGGCCTATGCTGCTTGCGGCCACTGTTCCCGTAAGAAATAAAAACGGCTTTGCGGCATGAATGTCCTCATTTTCCTGCTTCTTTTTGTCGGGGTTTTCGTCCTTGCCGTGCTCGGTTTTGCGGCGTTAATGGTGGCAAGGGTCGTCAGAATGTTGCACTTGGACTCGCTCTTCGGCTTCCGCAACATCTTCGGAGGACGGCACAGTATGCGTAACGGCGGCTGTTCGGACGGGGAAAGGCACACGAAGTCACGGCACGGGGGCAACACGGTGGTCGATACCCGTACACAGGATGCCGCCAACCGCAAGATCTACGGTGACGGCGACGGTGAATATGTCGATTATGTGGCGGTCAAGGAATGACTTGACGCAGCCTTCAGCCTATTCGATGGACTCGATATTCACGTCGTCCATGTCGTTCATAAGCTCAAGCACCCTCTTGTCGTAGTCTTTCCGCCTTAGCCTTATCTCCATCGACACCACCAAGGCCTTGCCGTCGGGCGCGTTCTGCTCCTTCATGCTGTAGTTGCTTATGTCCATATCACCGTGGTGCAGCTTCTTGAGCGTCTCCACCATCTTCTCCTTGCTCCTCGACGTGAACGTAAGCGATATGTTTTTCGTTCCGAAACGGGTCAGTATGAAGCTCAAAGCCTCAAGGCACAGCAGTACAAGTACGGTGGACACGGTGGCTTCCACATACATTCCCGAACCGCAGGCGAGGCCTATGGCCGACGTTACCCACAGTCCTGCCGCAGTGGTAAGCCCCCTCACCACGTGCTTCTGGAAGATTATCGTGCCCGCACCGATAAATCCGATGCCGGTAACCACCTGCGAGGCTATTCGCGAAGCGTCCCACCGCAGGTTCGCAAGCTCCTCCAGCTCGCGCCCGAAGCCGTTTTGCGACACCAACATGAATAGTGCGCTGCCCAAAGCGACAAGGAAATGGGTTCTGAACCCGGCCTCTTTCGCACGGTAGTTGCGCTCCAGGCCGATAGCACCGCCCAACAAAGCGGCGACAAACAAACGGATGAAAAACTCTGTATTCATACTCTGACAAGCCTTACGTACATTATATATATAATAGGGCGGCACTGCTTGCACCTCAGTCAGCACTTCGCAAATACCATAACCTATGTGCAAAGATAGCGTGTTCACGCTTAATATGCGCAACCCTGTGTCATAAAAAGCGAAAACATTGCGCTTTTTAATAAAAAAAACACCGAAAAGTTTGGTGCGAGCCTCGAAAAGGCATACCTTTGCATCCGCTTTCGAATTAAAAACGGTTCGGGAGCACATGAAGAAAGAGTTCTTTGAGAAACTGAAATACAACAGATACAAGTAGTACAAGAAGCAACGTCTTGTTCTTTGGAAACAATTTACAGGACGTGGGTAAACAAAAGAACCGTCATTTTTCGAAATGATAAAACAGGTACTTATACTCAATAATATTAGTGAATGTTCTGAACAGATATAAACAGGCAGTCTTCTAAGATTGCCGTAAACACATTTTTACAATGTAGAGTTTGATCCTGGCTCAGGATGAACGCTAGCTACAGGCTTAACACATGCAAGT
>CAVHML010000219.1:0-3502 GCA_963636905.1 bacterium | reverse complement strand
CGGCACAGCCAAACCTCACCAACAAGGCCGGACTGCCAGCCCTTCCGTTCCGCTATAAGGAGAAGAGCAAGTAGCTCTCACCATTACCTAACCCCAATATCACACCAAAAAACACTAAAAACATGAAACAACTACTATCCATCTGCGTCGCAGCCCTAATGGCGTTGCCGGCACAAGCGCAGGGCGACATGACCCTATGGTACAACACTCCTGCGCACAACTGGAACGACGCGCTGCCTCTGGGCAACGGGCGCATAGCGTCGATGGTGTATGGAAACCCCATCGGCGAGGAGTTTCAGCTAAACGAGGAGACCATATCCAAGGGTTCGCCCTACAACAACTACAACCCCGAAACGCCCAAATACCTACAGACGATAAGGCAAATGATATTCGAGGGGCGCAACGACGAGGCGCAAAACCTGGCCGGCGAGAAGGTGCTCGCACCAAACGGCAAGGGCTTCGGAGCGGCCTACCAGACGGCGGGAAGCCTCATGGTGAACTTCACCGACCACGAGGGCTACACCGACTTGCGCCGCGAGCTGAAGATTGACAGTGCGCTGTCGGTGGTGACATACACCGTGGGCGACGTGAAGTATAAGGAAGAGGCGTTCACCTCGTTTGCCGACCAGCTGCTCATAATACGCTACACGGCGTCGAAAGGCAAGAGCCTTAACTTCAACGCGTCGCTCACTTATCCCGACGGCGGATCGCCAACGTACGGCATCGACGGACAGACGCTCACCATGACGGGCACAACCGACAAGGCCGCCGACGACGTGCCGGGCAAGGTGCGCTACCTCGTTAACGCCAAGGTGGTGAACAAGGGCGGACGCACCACGCGCGAGGGCAATCAGCTGGCCGTGCGCGACGCCGACGAGGTCGTGATATACGTGGCCATGGCCACCAACTTCGTCAACTACCATGACATCTCGGCCAACCCAAGCAAGCGTGTAAAGGCTTACATGAAGAACAGCTCACGCCCGTACGCCGAGGCCAAACAGACGCACGTGGCCAAGTTCAAGGAGCAGTTCGACCGCATGAGCCTCGACCTCGGCAAGAACAAATATGCCAAGAAGACCACCGAAGAGCGCATACGCGACTTCGCCGGCAGCGACGACAAGCAGCTTGTGGCCCTCTACTTCCAGTTCGGGCGCTACCTGCTCATTTGTTCGTCGCAGCCCGGATGCCAACCGGCCAACCTTCAGGGCAAGTGGAACGCCAAGTTGAACCCGTCGTGGCGGTGCCGCTACACCATAAACATCAACACCGAGATGAACTACTGGCCGGCCGAACCGTGCAACCTGAGCGAGCTGCACGAGCCTCTTGTGAAGATGATAGGCGAGCTGAGCCAGGCCGGAGCTGAAACGGCGAGACGGATGTATGGCTGCCGAGGATGGGTGACACACCACAACACCGACCTGTGGCGCATGACGGGAGCCGTCGACAGGGCCTACTGCGGGGTGTGGCCCACGTCGAACGCGTGGCTGTGCCAGCACCTTTGGAACCGCTACATATACAACGGCGACAAGCAATACCTCGCTTCTGTATATAAGTATATGAAAGGCGCGGCCGAATTCTTCGTTGACTTCATGGTGAAGGACCCGCGCAGCGGCTACCTCGTGGTGTGCCCCTCCAACTCGCCGGAGAACGGACCAAAGCAGAAGGTGAAGTCGAACCTCTACGCCGGAATAACCATGGACAACGAGCTTGTGGCCAACCTGCTCACCACAACCGCCGCGGCAGCCGAGATACTCGGCGTTGACCGCAGCTTCGCCGACACGCTCATGGACATGCGCTTCCAGCTCACCCCACTGCGCATAGGCCGCACCGGACAGCTTCAGGAGTGGGCCGACGACTGGGACAACCCCAACGACCACCACCGCCACGTGTCGCATCTGTGGGCACTCTACCCAGGTACCGAGATTTCGCCCTACCGCACACCCGAGGCTTTCAAGGCCGTGCGCACGTCGATGATACAGCGCGGCGACCAGTCAACGGGTTGGTCGATGGGCTGGAAGGTGTGCCTGTGGGCGCGACTGCTCAACGGCGACCACGCCTACAAGCTGATAAAGGACCAGCTCACGCTCGTGGCCGACACGATAGAACGCGGACAAGGGGGCGGCACATACCCCAACATGTTTGACGCTCACCCGCCATTCCAGATTGACGGCAACTTCGGATGCACCGCCGGCATAGGCGAGATGATGGTGCAAAGCCACGACGGGGCGGTACACCTGCTGCCGGCTCTGCCCATAGAGTGGAACGAGGGCGAGGTGAAGGGCATGCGCACCGTGGGCGGCTTTGTGGTGGAAGACCTCAAGTGGAGCAGCGGACGCATAGAGAAAGTGACAATAAGGAGCACCATCGGAGGCAACCTGCGACTGCGCACGGCCACCGCGCTGAAGTCGACCCAAGGCGCGCTGGGCGAGGCCAAGGGCGAAAACCCCAACCCTCTGTTCGCCACATGGACCATGCCCGTGACCAAGACTTCGGCTCAGGGCTATACTCCCGTCACGGAAAACGCTTGCCTTGCCATGCCCGGCGAGCACCTTTATGACATCGACACCAAGGCCGGCGACGTGATAACGCTCACTATGGAATAGGCAAAAGGCCTGCTTTCTGTCATAGGAAGAAAACAATAAGGGTGGTTTTGAATTTAGCTAAATTCGTAACCACCTTTATTATCGGGTATATATCACTTATCTTTAGGATTGAGAACGAAAGGAGGCAACGTGTCGTTGTTGTCATCACCGTTGAAACAATCGAAGTCGGAAATGTATGAACGGTCTTGGATTAGTCTGTACTTATCATATTAAAACCAATCAATAATACAGAACAATTCTATAGTCTTGTAATAGACAGTCATAATCAATCTTTTGTAACTGTTTGATTTTCACCCATGATGATACAAGGCGTTTATTAGACGATTGATGTCTTTGGTGATTTCTTATCCTGAACGGGGATACAAGAATGATTCCGCCACGGGCAGAATTTTACTCAAAAAACGTCAAAAAGCAATTTTTTGATTGGAAATATTTGTGTGTGAGCACAAAAAGATATAACTTTGCACCCGCAATTTGCACCGCTGGTCCCTTCGTCTATCGGTTAGGACGAGAGATTTTCATTCTCTAAAGAGCAGTTCGATTCTGCTAGGGACTACAAATTAAAGAAACGAAGACAAAGATGGCAAACCACAAATCAGCAATCAAGAGAATCCGTCAGGACAAGAAACGCACGCTGCACAATAAGTATTATGCAAAGACCATGCGCAATGCTGTACGTAAACTGCGTGCACTCACGAACAAGGACGAGGCAGTGAAGCTGTATCCGACCGTACAGAAGATGATAGACAAGCTGGCCAAGACCAATATCATTCATAAGAACAAGGCTGCAAACATCAAATCCGGCCTTGCTCTCTACATCAACAAGCTCGGATAAACAGTAGCATAGATTTTTCAGAACATCATCATAAGGCCGCATCTCAATGGAGGTGCGGCCTTGT
>CAVHML010000218.1:0-3510 GCA_963636905.1 bacterium | reverse complement strand
ATTAATGTATTGTCATTAGGTCAATGCGGCAGTTTCCCGTGAGAAACGCCGCCATGTCTTTGCGAAACAGGTGCAGACGGGCGGCAGAGAAGTCCCGTTTTCATACAGCCGTGTGCCGCCTGTCACTTCGCAAAGATAGTAAAAAATACACCCAATGCAACGCTTGCCGGGAGCTTTTTCGCCTCATTTTCACACATTATTATAATATATAGCGCACGAAAACCGCACGGTTGCCGCCGATGCAAACTCCACCGAGCAAAAGCAACACTTACACACGGCCACCGTAAAGCGGCGGTTCAGCCACCGTAACCCGACCGTTTGCGACCCGTAACCCGACCGTTTGCGCATCACAAACAGCCCGTTTGCACCCCGTAACCCAGCCGTTTGCGAAACGCAAGCAGCCGGAACTCCACCCCAAAAGCCGCCACTCCGGCAAGGCGGAAACGCCTTAAAAACGTCAAAAACCATGCTTTCATCATTGCACAGACCATGGTGAAGTGTGCAAAAAAGGCCGCTTTTTGCACAAATAATTTGCATAGGTGGATAAAATGTAGTTACTTTGCAACCGAATTTTTTGGACTTAGAATCATTATTAACACTTTAAAAATTAAAATCATGTCAGAAATCGAATCAAAAGTAAAGGCTATCATCGTTGACAAGCTTGGCGTGGACGAAGCAGAAGTAAAGCCTGAAGCAAGTTTCACCAACGACCTTGGTGCCGACTCTTTGGATACAGTAGAGCTTATCATGGAGTTCGAGAAGAATTTCGGCGTTTCCATCCCCGACGACAAGTCTGAGCAGATTGCCACAGTGGGCGATGCTATCAAGTACATCGAGGAGAACGCAAAATAATCTCCACTACACAGACATTACGTTTGAGCGTTTGGCGTTTGGCGTTTAGCGGATTTTCCCGGTGAAAAACCACAGGCTTCGCTAATAACGCCAAGCGCCAAAATTTTAATTTTTGACTTTGTTTATGGAATTGAAAAGAGTTGTCGTGACAGGCATGGGCACAGTCACTCCCGTTGGCAACACTCCCGAGGAGACATGGGCCAACCTGACAGCAGGAGTGAGCGGCGCTGCGCCAATCACGCAGTTTGACACATCGCTGTTCAAGACCCATTTCGCCTGTGAAGTGAAGGGTCTGGACATCAACGCATACATAGACCGCAAGGAAGCGCGCAAGATGGACCGCTACACACAGCTGGCTTTAATCTCCGCAATGCAGGCCGTAAAGGACTCTGCGCTCGACCTTGACTCCGAAGACAAGAACCGTATCGGCGTTATCTTCGGCGTTGGCATCGGCGGAATAAGGACCTTTGAGGACGAAGTGAAGTATTACGGCGTGCACGAGGCCGACGGTCCGAAGTTCAACCCGTTCTTCATTCCCAAGATGATTGCCGACATAGCAGCCGGACAAATATCCATCCACTTCGGTTTCCACGGCCCCAACTATGCCACAACATCGGCTTGCGCATCGTCAACCAACGCTTTGGGCGACGCATTCAACCTGATACGCCTCGGTAAGGCCAACGCCATCGTGGCAGGTGGCGCAGAGTCTGCGATATGTGCCTGTGGTGTGGGCGGTTTCAACGCCATGCACGCCCTCTCGACGCGCAACGACGATCCCGAACACGCCTCCCGCCCGTTCAGCGCAAGCCGCGACGGCTTCGTAATGGGTGAAGGTGCAGGCTGTCTCATACTCGAAGAGCTGGAGCATGCCAAGGCTCGCGGTGCAAAAATCTACGCCGAAATGGCCGGCGAAGGCATGAGTGCCGACGCCCACCACATCACTGCCTCCCACCCGGAGGGACTTGGCGCATGCCTGGTGATGAAGAACGCACTCGAAGATGCCGGGATGAAGCCCGAAGACATAGACTATATCAACGTACACGGCACATCCACACCCGTAGGAGACATCTCTGAGATGAAGGCAATCAAGGACGTGTTCGGCGATGCAGCCTACAAGCTCAACATAAGTTCCACGAAATCCATGACCGGACACCTGCTCGGCGCAGCCGGAGCGGTGGAGGCAATGATTTCGGTGCTTGCAGTGAAGAACGACATCGTGCCGCCTACAATCAACCACGAGGATGGTGATAACGACGAACAGATTGACTACAACCTGAACTTCACGTTCAACAAGGCACAGAAGCGCGAGGTGCGCGCCGCGCTGAGCAACACTTTCGGCTTCGGAGGGCACAACGCCTGTGTCATATTCAAGAAGTATGTTGATTGACAGATACAACCTGATAGACAGAATTAGGCTCCCTTTCCGCAAGGAGAAGGAGCTTTTTTCTGCCCTCTACAACGTGCTCGGCTTCTATCCGCGGCACATACAGCACTACAAGCTGGCTCTGATGCACAAGAGCGTGGCGCGCCGCAACGCCAAGGGACGGCCTCTGAACAACGAGAGGCTTGAGTTTTTGGGCGACGCCATACTCGATGCCGTTGTGGGCGACATCGTTTTCCGCCACTTCGAGGGCAAGCGCGAGGGCTTTCTCACCAATACGCGCAGCAAACTCGTGCAGCGCGACACCCTCAACAAGCTGGCCCAAGAGATGGGAATATGCCAGTTGGTGCTCTCGTCAGGCCAGACCACCACGCACAACAGCTACATGGGCGGCAACGCTTTCGAGGCTTTGGTGGGCGCAATCTACCTCGACAGGGGCTACAACGCCTGTATGCGGTTCATGCAGAAGCGCATTCTCGACCGCATGATCAACATCGACAAGGTGGCATACAAGGAGGTTAACTTCAAGAGCAAGCTCATCGAGTGGAGCCAGAAGAACCGTGTGCGCCTCGAATTCAAGCTCATTGAGCAGCACAAGGAACAAAACAGCAGCCCCGTGTTCTGCTACTGTGCGGTCATAGAGGGGCTTGAGGGCGGCACAGGCAAGGGCTACTCCAAGAAAGAGAGCCAGCAGCTTGCCTCAAAGCTGACCCTGCAGAAGCTGCGGCGCGAACCGCAATTCATCGATGCCGTATTTGCTGCCAAGGGAGACAGGACAAAGATGGAGGAAGAGCCTGTCCAGACAGTCCCGGACACCGAAGAGAACAACGATTTCATAATCTCCGTGCAGTCCGACACGCCCGAAAGGCAGGAGGAACAGCCGGAAAAGGCTGCAAGAACAGCCAGACGGCGGAACCCAGGCCGCAAGGCACAGGCCGCAGACAGCCGGGAGGAGAGCACGGATAGCCGGGTGCAGAGCGCAGACAGCCGGGTGCAGGAGAATAACGGTCAGGAACAGGAAACGGACAGCCCAAGAGACGAGTTCGACCTGTCGGACATAACCTCCGAACCCAAGGAGTTGTCGAAAGAAGACATCATAGCCGAAGCCGAAGCCAAGGCCTTCAGCGAGGAATAACCACGGCACCGGCACAAACACTGGAAACGCCCCGGCACGGGGAAGCAACGCTTTAAGCGGCGTAACGACGGCATCAGCCCATCGCTACGCCGCTTAAATGTTGTGAATTGTTTATATGTTACAAAAGTTTTCCATACCTTTG
>CAVHML010000217.1:0-3511 GCA_963636905.1 bacterium | reverse complement strand
TCAGCGGATTATTAATCCCCTCCGAAGTCGAACCACAGTTTTATGCGCAGTCCGTCGTCACCCTTGTTTATGCGGATGTGGCTTGGCTGCGCCTGCGGGCCGAGCTGTTCGATGGGCTTATACGAGCGCATACCGGGAATTTCGAGCAGGAACGAGATGTCGCCGTCGGGGAACGGCTGCATGGTGTGCTCGTTGTTGTTGCGGTAAGTAGGCTCTTCGGGTGTGAATACTCGCAGATAGAGGCCATCGGTCTCACTCATGATGGTGAACGGAGCGGTGTCGGAGAGTATCTCAGCCCAGTAGGTGTTGGCGTGATAGCCCTTGAACTCCGGGTAGATGAGCGGCTTTTCGCAGTCGCCTGTCACGGTATTGTTATATGCCTTCTGCCAGATGTCGTAGTTCGTGCCCTGCTGACGGTTGCGCCAAACGCGGTAGGGGCCGCGCCCGAGCCACCGCATAGCCTTGGCCGACTGTTCGGGATAGGAGAACGAGAAACCGAGGTTGCGCACCTCCTTGTCGAAGAACTCGCCCTCGAAACCGCCACCGTTGCGGCTGTTGAGTATCACGGCATCCATGCCGAGCAGGCCGTCGGCGGTCATGCGCCACACTATTGAGTCGATGGCACCCGTGTATTTCATGGTGAGCAGAGCGTCGTCACCGTCCTGGCGCGAGGTGATTGACTTCAGCTTAGCCTTCATTCCCACGGGCAGAGGGCCGTTGTTGAACGGTATTTCCTTGCCGCTCGATATTACCGAAGTCAACATTCCGGTGGCGGCATCGAACGTTGCCTTCACGCCGTTGCTGCCAGTGAGCGTTGTTCCCTCCACGGTTGCCTGTGCCTTGGCCGCGCTCTTCTGTCCCTCGTTTCGGTGGGCGGCAAAATACTCGTCGGCATATCGCATCGGCCACGACCACACATTGATGGTGTCACCGTGGCAGTCGGTAGCCACGAGTTGCAGCACGTCGCCAGCCTTTGCCTCGTCGGGCAGGGCAATATGCGCCACAGCCGTCTCGCCCGGAGCCGCGGCGGGCACACTCACCCGACCCGTGGCTATGGCCTTTGCCTCCGGTTTTCCTGCGGAAAGCGGTGACGGACACGCCAATACATTATATACAATAGTGGCGGAGTTCAGACTTGAGAACAAGAAACGGTTGGTCATCGTGATGCGTCCGTCCCAGCCGGGGCGCACGGCAAGCGGAGCTATCTGCACTGGCGACCACACATCGCGGATGGTAAACCAGCTGCCCTCCTTCTCGCGGTGCGGACCCACTACGCCATCGGGTGCGTTTCCGCCGTCGGTATCAATGGCTCCGTCGCGGTCGGTGCGCATCACGCCCTCGTCAGCCCAAGCCCAGATGAAGCCTCCGGCAAAGAGTGGGTTGCGCGACCACGACTCCCAATACTCCTGAAGCGAAGCTCCGCCGCCATTGTCGTACTGGCTGTGCAGAAATTCCGTGGGCATGAACACGTTGTAGCCGTTGCCCAAGCGTGCCACACCCGTCTGATAGGCCGGATAGTGGTGGGCGTCAACGCCGTCGAAGAGTGCCCAGGGATGGACTACATGACGCTTTTGCGGGTCATACTTGCTGAACAGCGAGTCGAGAGCAAGATTAAAACCGCCCTCGTTGCCGTTGCCCCAGGCGAAGATGCAGGGATGGTTGGCGTTGGCGGCCAGCATCTCCTTGAGTATCTTTGTGCCGACGGCGGTGCTGTAGTGGTTCTGCCAACCGGGCAGTTCGTCGAAATAGAGCACTCCGAGCGAGTCGCAGAGGTCGAGCAAATGGGCATCGGGCGGATAGTGCGAGCGTATGGCGTTGGCGTTCATGCCCTTTATCAGTTTCACGTCCTGCAAGTCGCGGCGGCGAGAAGTGGCGCGTCCCGTTTCGGGATAGAAGCAGTGGCGGTTGATGCCCTTTATCCTTAGCTTCGTTCCGTTAAGGTAGAAACCGTCGCGACGGCGGAACTCCACGGTGCGGAAACCCACCTTTTGCGTCGTGGTGTGAGCCACGGTGCCGTCGGGGGCAATGAGTGTCAGCGTCACGTCATACATGTTCGGGTGCTCGGTGTCCCATAGTTTTGCCTCTTTCCACGCGGTTGTCACGGTCTGGAAAGGCTTTGCGGCCAATGCGGATGTCTGCGTCCCCAGTCCCTTTACGGTGGTTTTCAGCGTGTAACCCTCGCCCAGTTCTTCGGCAAACAGTCCGATGTTGAGGCTTCCGTCGGCTCTTGCGTCGATGGCGGTGCGCTCTATGTGGGTCTTGGGCAGTGCTCTCAGCACGACGGGGCGGTATATTCCGCCGAACAACCACCAGTCGGCTCGCCGCTCAGCCGAGTTCACCGACTTGTCAGCCGACTGCTTGGCCACGCTGACCTCAATGGTGTTTTTCTTCTTTCCATACTGCAAAAACTTGGAAACGTCGTAGCTGAAGGGAGTGAAACCGCCACGATGGGTGTCGCCCACCTGCTGTCCGTTGACCGAAACGGTGGCATCGGTCATCACGCCTTCAAACACCAGTTCCACTTTCTTGCCGCTCCACGCCGACGGAACGGCAAACGTGCGGCGATAGGTGCCGGTCTCGTCGCTCACCTTACCGTCTTTTTTCTTGTAGTAGCGGCCATAGGTGTATTCGCCGAAACCCTGCTGTTCCCAGCACGACGGTACCTTGATCTTGCTCCACCGTCCGCTCTTCATGCCCTTGGAGCACTGGAAGTCCCACTGAACTGCGTCGTCGGTGTCGTGTCCCGACAGGTATATCGTCTCTGTCTGCTGGGCAAAAGCCGACACAGTGACGGCAAGCATCGCCAATGAAAAAATTTTCACTCTTTTATTCTTCATACTTTGTTCTTATATTCTTTATTCTTCGTTCTTCACTCTTCGTTCTTCACTCCGATAATAATCCGCTGAATTTAATCGGAATTTAATCTGATGTATAGTCTCCAACTAAATTACTTCCCGTTGGTCGGTGGGACTCCGACTAAATTCCGATTAAATTCTACGGACTAATAGTAGGAAGGTAACTCGCGGACTGAAAGCCAAAGTCAATTAGGACGCCCTGAAAGGGCAACACTCCATAGCCCAGGGCAACGCCCTGGGTTTTTGATTGTATGCATCTATACGCCCTGTAAGGGCAAAAGTCTATAGTCAAGTGCTTACGTACTTTTGCCCCTACAGGGCGCAAGTTACCTTCCTGCCTAATACCCAGGGCGTTGCCCTGGGCTATGTAGTTTTGGGCTTTCAGCCCGTATAGTGCAAGTTTTCAGCCCGTTGTGCCACCATTTTCAATTCAGCCCATTGTGCCACTGCACAAGCGCAAGCCTTTGGCTTTGGTTCCCTTCGTCCGCCAATCGTTGATTCTTCATTCTTCACTCTTCGTTGGCTTTCCCTTCGGTCGCCGAGCGTTGCTTCTTCATTTAATTGGCGAAGCATTCTTCATTCTTCACTCTTCACTGGAAACAGATAGAACTTCCTTCCTGCTTTGTAGTCAACCATCCACTGGTCCACCACGATGT
>CAVHML010000216.1:0-3546 GCA_963636905.1 bacterium | reverse complement strand
AAAAGAAAGGAGGGCTTCGGTTGAAGCTCTCCGAACGTGATCCGCTTGGGGTTCGAACCCAAGACCCCAACATTAAAAGTGTTGTGCTCTACCAACTGAGCTAGCGGATCTGCCTAAGCAAACGTGCGCTTAAAGCGAGTGCAAAGGTAATGCGTTTTTTCCTATCGGCCAAACAAATCGCCGCTTTTCTTGGCTTCCGCTGTGCCGGACAGTGCGTTTTTTGCAGTAAGACTTCGGCATCGGGACGGGGAAACGGCGGTTTCTTGGGCGCAACCTGGTGCTTTGAAGCCGTAACCCTGTGCTTTGGGAGTAGTAACCCTATGCTTTGGAGCAGTAACCCGGAGTTTTGGAGTCGCAGCCCGATGTCCGCGTCTCGCAAAGGGGGCGGCTTAGGCATCGTAAATGGGCGGTTTACGACCCTTAACCCGGCGGTTTGCAACACAAAACCCGGCCGTTTACGATGCGCAAACGGCCGGGTTACGGAATGTGTCCGGCGGAACTTCACTATACGGACGCACTGTCCGGCTCCTGCGGAGTGTCGCTTTCGTCCTCCTTTGTGACGTACCTTTTATAATAAGCGATGGTGAAAGTGGTCAGCGGAATGGCCATTATCAGACCGATGAAGCCCAGCAGTACGCCCCAGACCGACAGAGACAAGAGAATCATGGCGGGGTTGAGCCCCATAGTCTTTCCCATAATCTTCGGTGTGAGCACAAAGTCGGAAAACGTTTGCACCACAGTATATACCGCAGCTCCTGCAGCAAATATCACCCAAAAGCTCTGTCCTGTGTCGGCGGCCTTGAGCAGTGCCAGCATAGCCATGGGTATTAATATCAGTCCGTTCATATAAGGTATCAGAGTCAGCAGTCCCGTGAGTATGGCGAGGCCTATTGCCATCGGGAATCCGATGACGGTAAACCCGATGCAAAGCAGTACGCCGACGATGAGAGCTATGAGACCTTGCCCACGGATGTAGCTGTTAAGCATGTGTTCTACATCGCTGGCGAGTGAATGTACGAACGGGCGTTTTTTCTTCGGGAAAATCTGGATGAAACCCGATGCAATCTTCTCGTAGTCGAGCAGGATGAAAAACAGATACGTCAGTGTGATTAGCGAGGCGATAAGGCTTATGATGCCGTCGGCCGCCTGTTCCAGCACGGCAAAGAGCTTCGGCATCACCTGTTTCACCGTGTCCGACACCTCTTTGTCTTCAAACAACCGTTGTATGGAGTCGTCGTTGGCCGCCAACCAGTCCTGTATTGCAGCGGGGAGGCTGGATATGTGGCTCGTCTCGTTCAGGTATTTAGTCACCAGTTCGCCCAATTTCGCAAACTGTTCCACCATCGGCGGTACAATAAGATATACTATTCCGGTGATGACAGCTCCTACAAGAACGAATGTGACCGTGATTGCAAGAGTTCTTCCCGGCACGTGCAGCCGGTATTGCACGAAACAGACGATAGGGTAGAGCAGGTAGGCTATCAGCCACGCCACGAAAAACGGGAGCAACACGCTGCTCAGATAGTTCAGCACATAGAATATGGCCGCGACGAGCAGACCGCTCAGCATCCATCTCACGAATTTGTCGAATGTAATTGTCTTTTCCAGCATTGTGATTTGTACATTTAAGTTTGGGTATTGCCCCTCCTTCGTGTGCGGGGCGGCCTTTTGGCTGGCCGCAAAAGTACGAATACATTTTAAAAATTGCAAAGAAAAGAGGCTATTTTTGGACAAAACCGAATAAAACGTTACATTTGTGACTGATATGGGCAAACTTTACATCGTTCCGACCCCCGTCGGAAACATGGAAGACATCACGTTGCGCGCCGTAAGGGTGCTCCGTGAGGCCGACGTAGTGCTGGCCGAAGACACGCGGACTACGGGCATACTGCTCAAGCACCACGGCATTTCAAACCGTCTGGTGTCGCACCACAAGTTCAACGAGCACGGCACTTCCGCCTCGGTGGTGCAGCGGCTGCTCGCCGGCCAGACAGTTGCGCTCGTGAGCGATGCCGGTACGCCCGGCATCAGCGACCCCGGCTTCTTCCTTGTGCGCGAAGCCGTTGCCGCAGGGGTCGATGTGGAGTGTCTGCCCGGTGCCACTGCGTTTGTGCCGGCACTGGTGGCGAGCGGTCTGCCGTGCGACAGGTTCGTGTTTGAGGGCTTCCTGCCCCAGAAAAAAGGCCGCCAGACGCGCATCATGTCACTGGCCGAAGAGCAGCGCACCATTGTTTTCTACGAGTCGCCCCACCGCTTGGTAAAGTTGCTAACCCAGCTTTTCGAGGTTTTCGGGGCGGAACGCAAGGCGTGTGTGTGCCGCGAAATATCGAAAATCCACGAGGAGAGCGTCCGGGGAACATTGGATTCGCTCGCCAAACACTTCACCGAGACCGCTCCGCGAGGCGAGATAGTGGTCGTGGTGGACGGTTTTAAGTCTGAAAAGAATTAGAAACAAAAGAATAACGTTATGAAAAAGCTACTGTTAGTTTGTATGTGCGTCGTGGCCTTTGCGGCCTGCAAGCAGGAAAAGGCCAAAGGCCCTGACCCCGCAATGGCGCAGCAACGCGACTCGTTGAACCAGATTATCGCCCAGAAGGAGAACGAACTGAACGACATGATGGGTACGATGAATGAGATAGAGGAGGGCTTCCGCGAAATCAACGAGGCACAGAACCGCGTAAATCTCGCCAAGGGAGGCGAGGGAGGCAACCGTTCCCAGCGCATCAAGGAGAACATCCAGTTCATCCAATCCACCATGCGGCAGAACCGGGAGCTGATAAACAAGCTCCGCCAACAGCTGCGCGAGAGCACAATAAAGAGCGACCAGTTCGCAAAAACCATCGAGAACCTGACCAAACAGCTTGAGGAAAAGGACCGCCAGCTGCAGCAACTGCGCGTGGAACTCGACGCCAAGGACATACACATCACCGAACTTGACGAGAAGATAGCTGGACTCAACACTAGCGTAAGCGGTCTTGCCGCTGAAAGTTCGCAGAAGTCGCGCCAGATAAACGCACAGGACAAGCAGCTCAACACCGCCTGGTTTGTCTTCGGAACCAAGAGCGAGCTGAAGGAACAGAACATCCTCGTGGACGGAAAGGTGCTCCAGTCCAACTTCAACAAGGACTATTTCACACGCATAGACATCCGTATGGACAAGGAGATAAAGCTGTATTCGCGCTCTGCCAAGATACTTACAGCCCACCCCTCCAACAGTTACACCCTGCAGCGCGATATCAACAAGCAGTATGTGCTGCGCATCACCAACCCGCAGACGTTCTGGAGCACGAGCAAGTACCTCGTTGTGCTCGTGAAATAACCCCATACAGAACCCAAAACACGACAAAGGGCGTAGCCGCTGCACACCGTAGCGGCTACGCCCTTGCTGCTGTCTGAGGCTTTGAAGATGCCGTATTTCGGGTCAGCGGGTTTTCTCGGTTGGCAACACTGGCTGATTGCGAATAAAGTTGCACCACGTATTTCAGACAGACCTGCCGGCCTTTTCAAAAGATTGCATACATCTTTGCCGGAAATGTATATGATCTT
>CAVHML010000215.1:0-3571 GCA_963636905.1 bacterium | reverse complement strand
TCATCAGCTGCACCTGTTCCTCGTCTATGCGCATAATCGCGCCGTAGGAGTCGGCATCGCCGTCGAGTCCTATCACGAAACAGTTGCTCAGCGAAGCTATCTGGTGGCTGTTTCCTATGCCCGTCATGGGGCTTCCCGCAGGAATGATGTAGCGGAAATGGTCGAGAAGTTCAAAGATTTCGGCCTCGTCCATCGGGTTTGCATACTTTTTCTCTATGCGCGCTATCTCTCGGGCTATGCGGTGGTGCATGTCACTGGGCGACTTCTCGTAGATATTGCCGAAGCTGTCCTTCATGGCATACTTGTTTACCCAAACGCGGGCGGCCAGTTCGTCGCCGCCGAAGTACTGCAAGGAGGCTGCAAACGCCTCGTCGTATGTGTAAGTCTTCTGTGTTTCCATTGCCTTTTGTGGTTAGAAAAGTGGCACAAAGATAGTCGTTTTAGTCCACAACTGATACTTCGGGGAGAAAAAGTTTGGGATTTGCCGCCGAAAAGTTTTCCAAAACGGGCAACTTCTCCGCCATCAAGACCGCCAAAGTTTGCCGGAAACGACGCCGCAACCCTGACGTCTGCCCATGACAACCCTGACGGTTACGCTTGACAAACCGCCCGTTTACCATAGCCAAACGGGGCATTTACGACCCGTAAACCGCCCGTTTGCGACCCGTAAACGGGCGGTTTGCGGAACCAACTGGCCGTCAGGGACTTGCAAAACGGCGGTTTTTGCCACGGGAAACCGGCGCACGGCCACCGCAAAAACGCCGGATTACGGATAAATATACGGATATTTTCACTACCTTTGTGCCCGACTACTAACCCAAATCATAATGACCAAGACCTACAGACACTATACATTATTATATAAGAGCCATACATTATCATAATAAGATGCAAGAGATAAAGAAACTGTTGTCGCTGCCCCCGAACCTCGTGGGCTGCTTTCACGACGTTACGGGGTTGACTCGCGACGAGTATTTCTGCGGTTGCGACCCCATAGGCCACCGCGTGGGCAGTGGCGGAGGCACCACATGGCTGCTCGAACAGTGCCACAAGGAGTGCGCCGGCGGTGCGGATTTCGACACGTGGTTGGCCTCCGGGCGCAGGATAATAGTACATGCAGGAGGCCAAAGCCGCCGGTTGCCGGCTTATGCACCGTCGGGTAAGATACTGACACCCATACCCGTGTTCCGCTGGGAGCGCGGCCAGAAGTTGTCACAGACACTGCTTGACCTGCAGATACCGCTCTACGAACGGCTGATGAGGCTCGCTCCCGAAGGCATAAACACCATGATTGTGAGCGGCGACGTGTATATCCGCGCCGCCGAACAGCTGCCTTCCGTGCCGGAAGCCGACGTTGTGTGCTACGGATTGTGGCTCGACTCGTCGATAGCACGTGACCATGGCGTGTTTGTCTCCGACCGCAGCACTCCGTCAGTGCTCAAGCGGATGCTGCAAAAGCCGAGCGTGGCTACGCTCAACGAGCTGCTTCAGACCGGTTTCTACCTCACTGACATCGGCGTATGGATGCTTAGCGACCGTGCCGTAAGGCTGCTTATGAAGCGTTCGCGCCCCGACGGCGAACTGAAAGAGTACGACCTGTACGGCGAGTTCGGCTGCACTCTCGGCACAGAACCCACCATTGCCGACGACGAACTGCGCTCGTTGAAGGTGGCCATCGTGCCGCTGCCGGGCGGCGAGTTCTACCATTACGGCACGAGTATGGAGATGATAACGTCGTCAGTGGCCATACAGAACCTCGTAAACGACCAGCGCGAGATAATGCACCACGGCAGAAAGCCGCACCCGTCGATATTCATTCAGAACGCAACCGCCCACATTGCCATAACCGAAGCCAACACTAACCTGTGGATAGAGAACAGTTGCGTGGGCAAAAACTGGCGCATCAGCCACGACAACATCATAACCGGCGTGCCGCAAAACGACTGGACTGTGAGCCTCAGTGCCGGACAGTGCATCGACATAGTGCCGATAGGCGAGAGCAAGTTTGCCGTTCGCGTATATAATATAGGTGACAAGTTTGCCGGAAGCGAACAGCAACGCCGCCAGTTCCCCGTGGTTGACGATGTGGAAACCATCGGCCAGTTGCTGCCGTCACTGCTCAATGGCACTGCCAACTTGCAGGGCTACGCCCTCGTGAGCGCCGAAGAGCTGAACGACAAGGCCAACCTGCGTAGGCTCACCGCCCAGCGCGAGGAGTTCAGACGGCTGAACTGGCCACAGCTGGCGGCCAACTACGAGCACAGTGTGTTCTTCCAGCTCGACTTGGACGACGCTGCGCACGAGTTTACCCGCCTCTCCATACCCGCTCCCCGGCCCATTGCCGACGACGCACCGCTGCTCCGGCGTATGCGTGACGCCATGTTCCGCTCGGAAATGGCACGCCTTCAGGGGCTTCCCTTTGAGGCTGACGACCGCAAGGCGTTCGCTTTGCTGCGCGAAGGGCTTACTTCCACGGTGCTCGGGCAGCGGCAGAGTCCAAGGATGGCGGTACATCCCGACCAGATAGTGTGGGGTCGCAGTCCTGTGCGCATCGACATATCGGGCGGATGGACCGACACGCCGCCCTTCTGTCTTATGGATGGGGGCAACGTAATCAACCTTTCCATAGAACTGAACGGCCAGCCGCCGCTGCAAGCCTACGTGAAACCGTGCCGCGAAAGCCACATCGTGCTGCGCAGCATCGACCTCGGGGCGGTGGAGACGGTGGACACATTCGACCAACTGGCCGACTTCTCCCACGTGGGAAGCCCGTTCTCCATACCCAAGGCGGCTCTTGCGCTCGCCGGATTCCACCCCGACTTCTGTGCGGAGCGGCACGCCACGCTCAAGGAGCAGCTTGCCGACTTCGGCGGAGGCATAGAGCTGACGCTGCTGTCGGCCGTGCCTGCGGGCAGCGGACTGGGCACGAGCAGCATCTTGGCGGCCACGGTGCTCGGCGCGGTGAGCGACTTCTGCTCGCTGGCATGGGACAAGAACGAGATATGCAAGCGCACCCTCGTGCTCGAACAGCTGCTCACCACGGGCGGCGGATGGCAGGACCAGTTTGGTGGAGTGCTTGGCGGAGTGAAGCTGTTGCAGACCCAAAGGGGCTTCGACCAACTGCCTCAGGCGCGGTGGTTGCCCGACAACATATACACGCAACCGGAATATGCCGCTTGCCATCTGCTCTACTACACCGGCATAACGCGCACGGCCAAGAGCATATTGGCCGACATCGTGCGCCGCATGTTTCTCAACGACAACGCGCAACTGCAACTGTTGCGCCAGATGAAGGCGCACGCCATCGACATGTATGAAGCCATCCAGCGGCTCGACTTCGACCGCATGGGACTGCTTCTGCGCGAGAACTGGCTGCAAAACCAAGCCCTCGACAGTGGCACCAACCCCGAAGCGGTGAGGGCCGTGACGCGGCTCGTCGACGACCTTTGCCTTGGCTACAAACTGCCGGGAGCGGGTGGGGGAGGCTATCTCTACATGGTGGCCAAGGACGCCGAGGCTGCAGCGCGCATAAAGCAGACCATCAATGCCCACCATCCCAACGCCAACGCCC
>CAVHML010000214.1:0-3582 GCA_963636905.1 bacterium | reverse complement strand
TTGCCGTAACCGTAGTAGTAGCCGTACTTCTTCTTCGACATATCGATGCCGTTGAGCAGTATGCACATGTTGGGCAGCTTCTTGCCTTCGGCCAGCTCGTTGACATAGCCGAAGCAGCTCTTCGGGGTGTAGTCGGCACGGCACACGAAGACTGACACATCGGCCATCTTTCCTATCTGGAGAGTGTCGGTCACGAGTCCCACAGGGGCAGTGTCCATTATCACATAGTCGTACTTGCTCTTGAGATAGCCTATCACCATGCCAAGGTTCTCGCGAGCCAGCAACTCTGTGGGGTTGGGTGGCGTAGGCCCGGCGAGCAACAGGTCGAGATTGGCGTTCGCCCCCGACCTCTGTATCTGGCCGTCTATGATTTCAGGGGTAAGGGTTTCCTTGGCCAGCAGTGGGCTTATGCCCTTGCCGCGGTCGGCCAGGGAGAACAGTTTGCCCAATGCCGGCTTGCGGATGTCAAGACCTATGAGCACCACACGCTTGCCCAGCAGGGCGAAACTCACGGCCAGGTTGGCGGCGTTGAATGTCTTTCCCTCGCCGGAGGTGGAAGATGTGAAGAGAACGGCTTTCTCCCCTTCCTTCAACATGAACTGTATGTTGGTGCGCATGAACCGGAAAATCTCGTCGGTCTGCTCGTTTTTGTTCTCGTGGACTACTATTCCCGCCGATGTTTTGGCACTTTCGCTGGCCACAGCCACCTCGGCCACGATGGGCAGCGAGGTGAGTTTCTCCACGTCTTCGCGCCCCTCAATCTTGTAGCGCAGCAGTTGCATTAGGTAAAGGATGCCGAATGGCAGTCCGAGACCCAGCACCAAGGCTATCAGCAGCACAATTATGCCCTTCGGACTCACCTTTCCCTCGTATGCAGGATAGTCAATCATCTTGCCTTTGTCGGCCGTTGCCGCAAGCGAAATGGAGTTTTCCTCACGCTTCTGGAGCAGCATCAGGTACAGTCCGGACTTCACTTCCTGCTGTCGTCCTATCTGTGTGAGTATCCTTTCCTGTTCGGGCGTGCTGGCCACCTTGGTCTGATACTTGCCGTATTGTGCCTCTATGCTCTGGCGGTCTATGTCCTTTGCACGGCGTGCCTGTGAGAGAGCCGTGCGTATGCTGGCCTGCAGCTCGTCGAGAGTGCCGGTGAGAGTCTGCACCTGCGGCGATATTTCGGAAGCCGAACGGAGCAGACGGTTGCGGTTAAGTACGTTTTGGTTGAAAGTGTTTATAAGACTTGTGGACGACGGGTCCTGCAGTCCCACGTTGGAAGGTATCACCTGATACTTGTTTTTGGGGTCGTCAACATACTCGCGCAGGTAGTCGAGCAGTCTTATCTGAGCATTTACGTCCGATAGTTTTGTGGAGTAGTTGCTCATTTGCGACAGGGTTTCGGAGGCGTCGAGGCGCAGTTGCGTCACGTTGTTGCGGCGCTTGTAGTTCTCAAGTTGGCTTTCCGTTGCGCCAAGCTCTGAGTTGATTTTCTCAAGACGGCCGTTGATGAATGCCTCAGTCTTCTCTGCTATCTCGTTCTTGTCGGCATTTGCCTGCCGGTTGTAGCACACTGCGAGTTGGCGGAGGAAGTCTTGACCACGTTCCACGTCCTTGTCCTTGAGCGTAATCAGTGCTATGGTGGTGTATTTCGTTGTGGGTTCAATCGTCATGGCGTTGACATAGCGTGCCCCAACAATCGTTGGTGGCAGCACAGTCACATACATGGCCCTCTTCTTGAGGAAAGGTACGACATCGGGGTCGGCGTTTCGGGTGAACGTAAGCGTGCCCGCTGCGGTCTGAATCGTTGCCGGGAGGGAGCTGATGGTTGACTCAAACGGACATTTATACACCTCGTCCGTCTCCTTGTCGCGCCGGTAGGCCATGCCTTCCACCTCGTAAGTGCGCCCCACCTGTTCTATTTTCAACTTTATGGGCAGCAGCGTTTTGTCCATCTTGTCGAGTGATACCGGGTCAATGTCCACGTTGACGGGCTGTTTGCCGTAGATGAGGTGGTTCTTTATGCGTCCTTCCTTCTTGTATTCCACATATAGCTTCAAGTCCCTTACCGCTTCGCACGACAGAATCTGGCTTTGCAGTATTTCAATCTCGTTGTCAATGCCCTCACTGGTTGAGATGAAGCCGAAGTCCTTCATGTTGGCGAGCGACTGGCCGCCCATTGACTGTCCGCGCCCCTCGTCCTTGATGAGTATCTTGGCCGAGACTTGATACACAGGGCTTTTGTAGCGCAGGTAAATCAACGCTCCGCACATGAAGATGAACAGAGACAGTGCAAACCACTGCCAGTTCAGCATGAACATGGTGTAGAGTTCCTTGAAGTTGAATGCGGACTTCTCCTCCTCGGATGCCGCCGCATCAGAGCCGTAGGCCGGCTTTGACGTTTCCTTTCCTTCCATATATTTATTCGTTTCCTTTCGTTTTTACTGTCGGTCTGCCCCCGTTCGGGGACTACACCTTATTTATATATAGGCGCAGTGCTTGTATATACAGCCATGGTTGGCCTCGTTTCGGAGGCGCACCCCACAGTTATATGTTCATCAAGTACTGTCCGTAGCCGTTTTTGAGCATGGGTTTGGCCAGTTCGTGCACCTGTTCCTTGGTAATCCAGCCCTGCTTGTAGGCTATTTCCTCAAGACATGCCACCTTCAGCCCCTGCCTTTTCTCTATCACTTCGATGAATGTGCTGGCCTCGCTCAGGCTGTCGTGGGTGCCGGTGTCGAGCCATGCGAAGCCCCGTTGCAGGGGTTTCACCTTGAGACCCTTGCGCTGGAGATACACCTGGTTTACGGTTGTTATTTCCAGTTCGCCCCTTGCGCTCGGTTTTATGTGCTTTGCTATATCGACAACGCTGTTCGGGTAGAAGTAAAGCCCCACCACGGCATAGTTGGATTTGGGCTTTTCGGGTTTTTCCTCTATGCTCAGGCAGTTTCCCTCGCTGTCAAATTCGGCCACGCCGTAGCGTTCCGGGTCGTTGACGTAGTATCCGAACACCGTGGCCTGGCCGTTCTTTTCGGCATTGTCCACGCTCTCCTTAAGCAGTCCGGTAAATCCGCTGCCGTAGAAGATGTTGTCGCCGAGCACGAGGCACACGCTGTCGTTGCCGATAAACTCTTCGCCGATGATGAAAGCCTGTGCCAAACCGTCGGGAGAGGGCTGTTCGGCATACTCAAACCTCACACCTATGTCGCTGCCATCGCCGAGCAGACGCCGGAAACCGGGCAGGTCGTGCGGCGTACTGATAATAAGAATGTCTCTAATGCCGGCCAGCATAAGCACAGACACGGGATAGTAAATCATGGGCTTGTCGAATATGGGTATAAGCTGCTTGCTTATGCCCTTGGTAATGGGGTACAGCCGAGTGCCACTGCCGCCCGCCAGCACAATACCTTTCATCTTGGTTGTTTTGTTGGGGTTGTTTTCTGTTGCAAAGGTAGTGCTTTTTTCCTTTTACACGCAAGGTTGCCCGAAACATTTTGGCAATAAAGCGGAGGAAAGCGACGGAACGGCGGAAAAAAGGTTCTTCCGCTTAAAGGCGCAGATGCCGCATCTGCTACCGAATGAAGCCCATAG
>CAVHML010000213.1:0-3610 GCA_963636905.1 bacterium | reverse complement strand
TGCAAATATAATCAAAATTATCCATCGGCGGAATTAAAACCGTGCGGACTTTATGCTTGCATCTTGACGCTGTTATGCAAAACCCGGCGGTTGGCACGCATAACCCCCATGTTTACGCTGTAAAACCCGGCCGTTTTTGCATCAAAACCCGGCCGTTTTTGAACCGCAAACGGGCGGGTTTTGAAAGCGGTTGGCTGTCAATGGTTTATAAAGTAAGGCGTTCCCATGTATAATACAGGGCAATTTGTCTTACAAAACCGGTCTTTCCGCTTCTTTCCTCCAGTCGGCAAACCGATAAAAAGCGGTTGACGGGCGGTCGCTGTCTATACTCATTTCCGTTGTTTTCTTCCCCGTATATTGGAGGCAAAGTTGCCGCAAACGGGTTGTATATTGACGATTATGGACGAAAAATGCATATTTTCGGATGAAACACATCCCCTTTCTTGGCTTTTCAGCCACTACCTTTACACCCAAAGACCAATAAACTGAAAACTTTTATGCGCAGAACTCTTTTAACCGCACTGACATGATATTATTACAAACCGCAATAAAACAAATTATAAAATGAACAACTTTCGAACTTTTTTCGCAAGCACTATACTTGCGTGTGTTCCGTTTGCCGTCACGGCACAGACCGCCAAAACCTTGGCTGACCACATCAAGACCATAGAGATACGCCTGAACGACCCTAATGCCGAGCGCACGTGGCAGTACCATCCCGATGGTGAGGACTTTGTGTGCGTGAATGGCACTAACAGATATACCCGTGCTCTATACGGAAGCCATAACGAAGACCGTGTGGAAACGAGTGACCGCCCTGTGTTCGTCACTTTCAAGTCCAAGGACAGCCGGAATGTGAGTTTCAAACTGAATGGTCTCGACCTTGTCGATGCCGAAAGGTGTGAGGCACGCTACACTCCAGGTCGCCGTACCTATGTGCTGACCGACCGCCGCTGGGGCAATGGCATAGTGCGCATTGCCGTGCTGGCGCACCCTGACAGGCAGGGCGGCATCTGGAAAGTTGACACTGAAGGCTTTGAAGGCAAGGCAGAAATGATGGTTCGTGTATGTGAAATACGCAATCAGCGGTTGAAACGATGGGGAGACATGGGGGCTGAAGTCCCAGGTTCGCTTGAAGCCGCCACGAAACCCAAACAGTTGCAGACAGAGACGTGGAACGTGACGAACAATACTACTTATATATCTGTTGAGAACCAGCAGCTCAAGCTGAACGTACCATCGTCTCTCTATGAAAAAGCGGAAGAGTACAGACAGCAATTGGCGTCTCAAATCATCTTCCGTACGCCCGATCCGTATATCAACACCCTTGGCGGCGCACTCGTCATGGCCGGTGACGGTGCGTGGGACGGCGACACTTTCCTGCATGGAGCCATTGTTTGGCGCGTGCAACTGCCTGGTTGGCGCGGCGCATATATGGGCGATTTCCTTGGATGGCCCGACCGTGCGCGCCGCCACTTCGACGCTTACGCCGAGAGTCAGGTGAAGGATGTTCCATGTACTATACCCCACGCTACGCCAGACTCGGCGCTTAACCTGTGTCGTGCACGCCATGAGTGGGGCACACCGATGTATAGTAACGGCTATATCTGCCGCACACCGCACCGGCGCAACGTAATGCATCACTACGACATGAACCTCAGTTACATTGACGAACTGCTTTGGCATATGCAATTTGATGCCGACACGGCATATCTGCGCAAGATGTGGCCGGTCATTACACGCCATCTTGATTGGGAGAAACTGAACTTTGACCCTGACGGAGACCACCTCTACGATGCTTACTGCTGTATCTGGGCCAGTGACGGACTCTATTACAATAGCGGAGCCGTGACCCATAGCTCTGCCTACAACTACCGCCACAACCTGCTTGCGGCACGTATTGCCGAAATACTCGGCGAGAACGGTGCTCCATACAGGGAAGAGGCCGATGCAATTCTCAAGGCTATGAACGAGCGGTTGTGGACAGACGGTCACTGGGCGGAGTATCAGGACTTCATGGGCTTGCAGCGTCTGCATGAGAGTGCCGCCCTGTGGAGTATCTATACGCCCATTGACTGTTACGCCTGCTCGCCAGAACAGGCATATATGGCCACACGGTGGGTGGACAGTTACCTGCCGCACATTCCAATTCGCATCAAAGGCGAAGAACCACAGTACTACCTGTTGAGCACTACCCGTTGGATGCCCTACGACTGGAGCATCAACAACGTTGCACATGCCGAGGTTATGCACACGGCATTGGCCTACTTCCATGCCGGACGCACCGATGAAGCTTTCCGATTGATGAAAGGTACGTTGTTAGACGAGATGTATCTTGGCGGTTCACCGGCCAATATAGGACAGGTAAGCTACTACGATGCAGCCCGCGGAGAGACCTACCGCGACTTTGCCGACAACGTTGGCGTGACGGCAAAGGCCGCCATTGAGGGGCTGTACGGCATATCTCCACAGGCTCTCTACGGCAAACTCGTCATCCGGCCGGGCTTCCCGTCCTCATGGGACAGTGCCTCTATCCACACTCCATACATAGATTATTCGTTCCGCCGCGAGGGTGACAAGGAAATCTACGATATTACCCAGCGCTTTGCCCAACCGTTACAGCTTGTCATACGCCAGAATACGGGACGCGGACGCTACAAGGAAACTGTCTTTACTTCGGACAGAACCCAGCACATCGTGCTTGATGCTGTGCATAAAGAACAGGAAATGCCTGTGGATATGTATGCCTGGGCGAAGTCAGACAACGCCGGGAAGGACATAGGCTGCCGTTTCAACGACATTGACGGGCAGAATCTGAAACCTGTCAATATCAGCCACCATTACAACGCCAACCTTACTGACATTTTCAAGAACGAATATACTTCGCCAGCCTCGCCATACACAACACTACGCATCCCCAAGAACGGTTTTGGGGAATGGTGTCATCCCACATTCACGGCATCAACGAACGACAGTGTGTTCCGTTCACTTGTCAAGGGCGGCATATACAGGGCTTGTCTGAAAGACAAAGGGAAAACAATCCCGTTCCGTTCCGCAGCCAGTGGAGCGAATATCGCTTATACATCCCTTTGGGACAACTACCCAGACAGCATTACCGTCTCACTAAGTGGCAAAGCCACTCATGCATACCTCATGCTGGCAGGTACTACCAATCCCATGCAGAGCCGCATAACCAACGGTTGCATCACAGTTACCTATACAGATGGAACCAGTGAAAGGCTTGAGCTCGTAAATCCGGACAACTGGTGTCCCATTGAACAGGACTACTATACAGACCAGTATGCTTTCCGTGTAGAGAGCCAGCGTCCTTATCGGGTTCATCTGATGAGTGACATTGTGAGTCGCAACCTTGGGGATGACCTTCAGCTCAAAGGTGTTTACGGCCGGCTCATTGACGGTGGTGCCGCCCAACTGCTTGACATGCCGCTAAATCCAGAAAAGAAACTGCGTTCACTCACGGTGCGCACTCTGTCAAACGACGTAGTCATAGGTCTGATGGCCGTCACTCTGCAAAAGAAATAGGCATGAAAAGACTTCTTTGTATATTCTCCCTGCTGGTATGTTGTGCATATATAAAAGCCAACGAAAC
>CAVHML010000212.1:0-3688 GCA_963636905.1 bacterium | reverse complement strand
CCGTGTCGCGTCCGGTGGCGGCTGTCAGGTCGAGATAGAGTCTGTCGGCATAGAAAGGAGCGAACGGAGCAAGCAGTTTTGCTACTGTTTCGAGACACGTGTACAGTGTCTGGTATGCAGACAACTTGTCTTTGCTCATTTCCTTGCCCCAGAAACGTTTGCGGTTCAGACGCACATACCAGTTGCTGAGGTCGTCGCTTACGAACGACTCTATGAGGCGGCCGGCACGAGTGGGGTCGTAGCTTTGCAGTTCGCGGTCTACATTATTTATAAGAGAGTGCAGCACCGACAATATCCATCGGTCTATCTCCGGCCGTTCTGCCATAGGCACGTCGGGTTCCGCATAGTTGAACTCATCGACGTTGGCGTAGAGGCTGAAGAAAGAGTAAGTATTATATAATGTACCGAAGAATTTGCGGCGCACCTCGTCCACTCCCGACGGGTCGAACTTCAGGTTGTCCCATGGTTCGGAGTTGGTCATCATGTAGAACCTGACCGGGTCGGCTCCATACTTGCCTATCATCTCGAACGGGTCGGTCACGTTGCCCACATGCTTCGACATCTTGTTGCCCTTGGCATCGAGCACCAAGCCCGACGAAATGACGTTTTTGAAGGCCACGCTGTCGAACACCATTGTTGCGATGGCGTGGAGCGTGAAGAACCAGCCGCGCGTTTGGTCAACACCCTCGTTGATGAAGTCGGCGGGGAAAGCAAGACGCTTGTCGATAACGTCGCTGTTTTCAAACGGATAGTGTACCTGTGCGTATGGCATTGAGCCGGAATCGAACCACACGTCGACGAGGTCGGTCTCGCGCTTCATCGGTTTTCCCGTGGGGCTAACCAGCACGATGTCGTCCACATACGGACGGTGCAGGTCTATGCGGTCGTAGTTTTCCTGCGAGTAGTCGCCCGGAACAAAGCCTTTGTCCTTAAACGGATTTGACTTCATCACACCGGCTGCCACACTCTTTTCCATCTCGTCGTACAGTTCCTGAAGCGAACCGATGCACAATTCCTCGCCGTCTTCGTCGCGCCAGATGGGCAGCGGAGTGCCCCAGAAGCGCGAGCGCGACAAGTTCCAGTCGTTGAGGTTTTCGAGCCAGTTGCCGAAGCGTCCCGTGCCGGTCGATGCCGGTTGCCAGTTGATGGTCTTGTTCAGTTCCGCCATGCGGTCTTTCTTTGCCGTAGAACGTATGAACCAACTGTCGAGCGGATAGTAGAGCACCGGTTTGTCCGTGCGCCAGCAGTGCGGATAGTTGTGCACGTGCTTCTCTATCTTGAACACCGAACCCTCCTGTTTCATCTCCATGCAGAGCACCACATTCAGGTCTTCAGCCTTTGCGGCTGCGGCTTCGTCGTATTTCCCGTCTTTGTTAAACTCCGGACTGTATGCGTTCTTCACGTAGTCGCCTTCATGATGACCGTAGGCTTTAACATCCACGCACGATGCCACGAAGTTCTTGTCGAGTTCGTCCACGTGGTAGTATTTGCCCTCAAGGTCAACCATCGGTCGTGTTTCACCTTTCTTATTTATAAGGAAGAGCGACGGGATGTGAGCGTCCTTGGCCACCTTGGCATCGTCGGCACCGAAGGTCGGGGCAATGTGTACTATACCAGTACCATCGTCGGTGGTCACGTAGTCGCCGAGAATCACTCGGAAGGCCATGTCTTCCATCTCCACGAAACGGTCTTTGCCGTTTTCTCCGTCAAACACCTTTTCTGCATGGGCGGCGGCATACTCCTTGACAAACTCGGGCGAGTTTTTGTCGAGCTTTGCCGTAGGCTTCACCCAAGGCATCAGCTGTTTGTAGCGCAGTCCTTCGAGTTCGCGGCCGGTGTATTCGCCCACAATGCGGTAGGGTATCACCTTGTCGCCATGCTTGTAGCTGTCCATCGGCAGGTCTTTGCCTTCGGGCTTCAGGTAAGCCGCGAGCAAGTCCTTTGCGATGATTACCGTCACAGGAGCATCGTTGTAGGCGTTGTAGGTCTCAACTGCGAGATATGTGTATGACGGACCTACGCACAGTGCGGTGTTTGAAGGCAGAGTCCAAGGGGTAGTGGTCCATGCGAGGAAATAAGGTTTGCCCCACTTCGTCCACTCTTCTTTTGGATTGGCGGCCTCAAACAGAGCCGTGCAGGTGGTGTCCTTCACGTCGCGGTAGCAGCCCGGCTGGTTCAGCTCGTGCGAACTAAGACCGGTTCCAGCGCCCGGACTGTAGGGTTGTATCGTGTAACCCTTATAGAGCAAGTCCTTGTTGTAGAGTTGCTTCAGCAGCCACCACAGGGTCTCGATGTACTTGTTGTCGTATGTGATATATGGATGGTCAAGGTCAACGAAGTAGCCCATCTCCTCGGTCAGCTTGCGCCACTCGGCCGTGAACTTCATCACGTTCTCGCGGCACTTGTGGTTGTAGTCCTCCACCGAGATGTATTTGTCCGAAGCCTTGTTATCAATGTCGGCCTTGGTTATGCCAAGCTCCTTCTCCACTCCAAGCTCAACGGGCAGTCCGTGGGTGTCCCATCCGGCCTTGCGGTGCACCTGAAAGCCCTTCATGGTCTTGTAGCGGTTGAACGTGTCCTTGATGGAACGAGCCAGCACGTGGTGTATGCCCGGGTGTCCGTTGGCCGAGGGAGGTCCCTCGAAGAATACAAACTGAGGACATCCTTCGCGCTCATCTACTGATTTGCGGAAGACATCCTCTCGGTTCCACATATTTAATATGTCGCTGTTGACTTGTGTCAAGTCCAAACCGTTGTGCTCGGCGAATTTCTTGGCCATGTGCTCTGTTGCTTTTATTGTTGGGCTTTTCTGCCTATTGCCTGAAACCGGGGCTGCTCCCATCCGTCTGCCGTTGTGTAGTGTGACTGAAATGCTTACATTTTGGAGCGGCGGTACGGTAGTGAAAGAGTCCTGTGCGCGGCAAGGCGTAACCCGTTGTTTCTTTGCTGTTTGCTGCATCGACAGCCTTTTGGAGACCGCCTTGCAAGCGTTATTTTATATGGAAACGCAAAGGTAGTGCTTTTTTCCCATACGGCAAAAATATTATATTTTTTTAGAAACCGCCCCAGTGCCGTGTCCGTTAATCAAGTTCAGCATTAAATGAAGAACTTGATTAAATGAAGAGTGAAAAATGAAGAATGAAAGTTTGCTTGTGCGCAGCATTCTTTACTCTTCATTTACTAAGTCCGCCCAGTACTTTGTGCCAAAATGCAGCTGTACTTTGTAGGAAAGTACAGGCTTAAAGACGGCATATAGCCCCAAGGAGGATGCACCTATATATAATAAGGTACGGCTGGTGAGGCTATGCTCATGCACTGCAAGCCCTACAATTCCCACCTTATTATATATGGGTGCAGCCTCTCCGGGGCTGTGCTCATGCGCAGCAAGCCCTAAACTCCTTACGTATGCCGCTCTAACTCCATATATATGGTGTTCCAGCTCCAGCGTCTGGCCTCGAAGAGGCCGCATCTCAGTAACCCCATGTGCAGCGGCAGCGGAACGTGGGGTATATGGAGCGGCACAAACTTCGGCTTCGAAGATGCCGCACATAACGGCAATAACGCCATGCCGCAGTGCCGGGCGCCTGTGGCAGACAGACACGGAAACGGGGCGCAATGCAAAAGGTTATAAGCCCGGCATTGCGCCCCGTCTATTTGGTAATGGCGGCTCTACTGTTCAGCTTGCCCG
>CAVHML010000211.1:0-3698 GCA_963636905.1 bacterium | reverse complement strand
TTTTCTATCTCATGTTCAGCTTCCTCAACATCTACATCCGCACGGAGGTGAAGAGTGCCATTGGCCGCGCCGATGCGGTGATGCACATGCCCGACACCATATATGTGTTTGAGCTGAAGGTGGACAAAAGCGCCGACGAAGCCTTGGCGCAGATAGACGACAAGGGCTACATGCTGCCTTACCATGCCGAAGGCAAGCGGCTGGTGAAGATAGGCATCAGCTTCGACAGCAAGCAGCGCACCATCAGCGAATGGAAGATTAAGGAGGAGTAAGAGCTTAAGGATTGCCTTCGTATAGAGTCACGGTTTACGGACAGGCATTAGAAATTCCACTTTGCGCCAAGACACGGGCGGCACTTGAAGCCTTCTGTCGAGCCGAAGTTGTCGCTAAGTTCAATTTCCGTACCCACGTTCAGGTTTGGCACGCCGATATGTTGCCCCACATTATACCACAGCTGCGGCTCTGAGCAGAACACTGTGCTCTTCGTCACAGCATTTCCGTCACTAAAGCAGGTATGGTCTTCCCACCAGAAGTCGGCAAAGCCGTCAAACTCAAGCCCTTTCACTCCGAACAAGTCATTCATTGCCCACACCACAGTAAACTGCATGGGCACATTGCTCGTGGTCTTGCGTATGGTCTTGTATAGAGCCTTGAGGTTTAAGGTGTTCCGATAGTCTTTGCTGTGCACGAAATAGTCAAGTCCGAAGAGCCATGCCGTGTTTATCGGATATGACCGTGTTATGCCGCCATTGTACTCCACCTGCACGCTCAAGTCCTTCATTTTGGTGTCCTGCCAGAAGTTCAGGCAGCGCGCTATCTCGGTGTAAGTGCCGCCTTGTGACAGGTTAGGGCCTTCAATATGCTGGTCGTAGTTGAAATCGTGGTCAACAAAGAAATAGGTGTTGCCCCACTTGTCGGCCTTGAACATCTCCAATGTGAGGGTAACAAACTTGCGGTCATCACCGAAGTCGTAGAACAGCTGGGCGTTAACCTGCGCCTTTGCCCTCGACACAGGCACAAAGAGCAAGGCTGACAAAGAAGCCAGCACTGACAGTCTTATCGTTTTCATTTAGTCAAGTTTTTGCTTAGGTGGGTTCTATAAATTAGCTTTGCTGGATTTTGAGACTATTTCCGAGTGCATATCGTCAGCGAGCAAGGGAGTAATGCGAGCATTACGACCGAGCGAGGTGGCGATATGAACCGGAAAGAGCCCAAAAGGCGGCAAAACGTAACCCATATTGGTTTGTTGTTTGTTACGGTGGTAATTTATAGAACCCACCTTTATTCTGATTAATATCCTGCAAAGGCGATGCAAACGGGCGGAAAGAAAGCCCGCAACCGTATTGCCGAGTGCAGATTGTCTCATGTCAAGACGGGTCTTGGCAGGTTCTAAAGATGATTATATGGCCGCTTGTCTAAAAGAGTTAGCGGCTGCAATGCCAAAATATAAGTCCCCACCCTTCGCAGGATGAGGACTTAAGCATAGAGTTTGCAAGCAATATTATTCAGCCTTGGCCTCTTCAGCAGCAGGAGCCTCCGTTGCAGGAGCTTCTGGGGCGGCGGGGGTCTCAGCAGCTGGTGCTTCGGTTGCAGTTGCTGGTGCTTCGGTTGCAGCAGCCTCTGCCTTTGCTTCGGCTACAGGCTCAGCTTCTGCCTTGGAAGACTTGCGCGAACGGCGTGTGGTCTTCTTCTTGGCTGTTGTCTTGGCCATGTTTTCATCGAAATCGACAAGCTCGATGAAGCATATCTGGGCAGCGTCGCCCTGACGGAAGCCCAACTTGATGATGCGGGTGTAGCCTCCGGGACGGTCGCCTACCTTGGCTGCGACCTCTCCGAACAGTTCCTTCAAGGCAACCTTGTTCTGGAGATAACTGAAAACCACACGACGCGAATTGGTAGTGTCGTCCTTGGAACGCGTAATCAGCGGTTCCACATATTTCTTCAAGGCCTTTGCCTTGGCGAGAGTCGTAGTGATTCTTTTGTGCATTATCAGCGATATAGCCATGTTGGCAAGCATGGCCTTACGGTGAGATGCAGTACGGCTCAAATGGTTGAATTTCTTATTGTGTCTCATTTTTGTTTTTCTTTTGCGACAATCCTTGGTGTATATGACAGGGAGGATACCCACCTGTCATATACGCAAGGTTATCACTTTTCTAATTTATACTTGGAAATGTCGGTTCCAAACGACAGATTCAGACTCTCGAGCAAATCATCAAGCTCAGTGAGCGATTTCTTACCGAAGTTGCGGAACTTCAAGAGGTCGGTCTTGTTGTATTGCACAAGGTCGCCCAATGTTTCGACATCGGCAGCCTTGAGGCAGTTGAGGGCACGCACGCTGAGATTCATGTCAACGAGACGTGTCTTCAGTAACTGGCGCATGTGCAACACTTCCTCATCAAACTCCTGATTGCCGTCCACCTCGTTGTTTTCGATGGTTATCTTCTCGTCGGAGAACAGCATGAAGTGATAGATGAGTATCTTTGCGGCCTCTTTCAGCGCATCTTTCGGGCTGATGGAACCGTCCGTAGTGACTTCAAGTACCAGTTTGTCGTAGTCGGTCTTCTGCTCAACGCGGTACGGCTCAACGGCATACTTGACGTTACGTATCGGAGTGTAAATAGAATCGATTGGAATTACATTAACATCGGTGCAGAACTCTCTGTTCTCGTCTGCGGGAACATAGCCGCGCCCCTTGTTAATGGTAAGGTCAATCTGCATCGAAGCTTTGGAGTCTAAATGACAAATCACCAAATCGGGGTTTAACACTTCAAATCCGGTCAGATACTTACCTATATCTCCAGCCTTGAACTCTGTAGAATTCTCGACCGTGATACTTACTTTTTCGTTCTCGAATTCTTCCACTACTTGCTTGAACCTTACTTGCTTTAGGTTCAAGATAATGTTGGTCACATCCTCCTTGACACCGGACACGGAAGAGAACTCATGCTCAACGCCTGCGATACGGATGGTGTTGATGGCATAACCTTCCAGCGAGGAAAGAAGAATGCGGCGCAAGGCATTGCCGATGGTGACACCGAAGCCTGGCTCCAGCGGACGGAATTCGAACTTGCCGAACTTGTCGCTGGTTTCCAACATTACGACTTTGTCAGGTTTTTGAAATGCTAATATCGCCATTAATTCAATGATTTATTTAGAGTACAACTCAACGATTAACTGTTCCTTTATGTTCTCAGGAATGTCTGCGCGCTCCGGCTTGTGGAGGAACTTGCCACTCTTTGTGTTCTCATCCCACTCAAGCCAAGGATACTTGCTGTGGTTGAAACCTGCAAGAGCTGCCTCGATTACCTCAAGCGACTTTGACTTCTCGCGAACGGCAACCACCTGACCGGGAGCAACCAGGAACGACGGGATGCCAACGACCTTGCCCTCAACGGTTATGTGGCGGTGGCTCACGAGCTGACGGGCAGCTGCACGTGTCGGGGCGATGCCCAAACGGAACACAACATTGTCAAGACGGCACTCAAGCGTCTGGAGCAACACCTCACCAGTGATGCCGTCAGCCTTGGCAGCCTTCTCGAACATATTACGGAACTGACGCTCAAGCACGCCATAGGTGTACTTGGCCTTCTGCTTCTCTGCCAGCATGACTGCATACTCCGACTGCTTTCTGCGACGGTTGTTGCCATGCTGTCCAGGAGGGAAGTTTCTCCTGGACAAAACTTTGTCTGCGCCGA
>CAVHML010000210.1:0-3704 GCA_963636905.1 bacterium | reverse complement strand
GTCGCGTATCTCCTTGAATATCCACGGACGGCCAAACGTGGCGCGACCCACCATCACTGCATCCACACCGTATCGGTCGAACGCCGTGGCGGCTTCCTCGGCCGAAGTGATGTCGCCGTTGCCGATGATGGGTATGGTGATGCGCGGGTTGCGCTTCACTTCGCCTATCAGAGTCCAGTCGGCCTGACCCGTGTACATCTGCGCCCGTGTGCGTCCGTGTATGGTCAAGGCACTTATACCGCAGTCCTGCAGCTGCTCGGCAAGGTCGGTTATGATGAGGTTGTCGCCGCTCCAGCCCAGACGGGTCTTCACCGTGACGGGCAGACTGACAGCCTTGACCACCTCGCGCGTTATCTCCAGCATCAGCGGAACGTTCTGTAGCATGCCCGCACCTGCCCCCTTTCCGGCCACTTTCTTTACCGGACAGCCGAAATTGAGGTCGATTAAGTCGGGCTTGGACTGCTCTACAATCTTGGCAGCCTCAACCATTGAGTCCACGTCGCGCCCGTATATCTGTATGCCCACGGGGCGCTCGTCGTCGCTGATGGTCAGTTTGCCCACCGTAGATTTCACCGAGCGCACCAGAGCCTCGGCACTGACAAACTCGGTATACACCATCGACGCACCGAAACGCTTGCAGAGCAAGCGGAAGCCAATGTCGGTCACGTCTTCCATCGGGGCGAGAAACACCGGCTTCTCGCCCAGTTCTATGTTGCCTATCTTCATTTGTTATATTTCAATATTGCGCTCATGCGAGCAGGTGATACACGCCTCCGGCCATCGGTCTGACCACTCCCTTCATCTCAAGCTGGAACATGAGAGCCGTGATGCGATGGATGGGCAGTGCAGTCTTAACGCTTATTATGTCGGCCTGCAGGTCGTTGGTCTTGCCGAGCAGGGAGACAATGGCCTGTTCGTCGGCATCCAGCTCGGGAAACAGCGTCCGTTCTATGCCGTCGGCCTTTGCCTTTTGCAGCTGAACATCGTCATCCCAGCGCATCGCTTTTACGAAATCCTCGGCGCAAGTGATGAGAGCCGCCCCGTTGTCGCGTATCAGATTGTTGCATCCGGCGGAGTAGGGTGCGTTCACTGGGCCGGGAAAGGCAAATACGTCGCGACTATAGCTGCGCGCGATGTTCGTGGTGATGAGTCCGCCGCCCTTGCTTGCCGACTCCACAAGCACCGTTGCATCGGCCATACCGGCCACTATACGGTTGCGCCGCACGAAGTTTGGCTTGTCGGCATTGGTCATTGACATGAACTCGGTGAGCAGTCCGCCCTGCGAAAGCATGGCCTTGGCCGTGTCACGGTGGCGTGGCGGATAGAGCTGGTCGAGTCCGTGGGCAAGCACTCCGACGGTTTCGTAGCCGCAGTCGAGCGCATTGCGGTGGGCGTGTATGTCCACTCCGTAGGCCAGACCGCTGACCACGAGCACACGCGGGCACCACTGGCGCAGGTCGGCTACGAACTTTCGTATAATGTCCTGCCCATACACGGTGCAGTGGCGCGTGCCTACGATGGTCACAACCTTGGCTTGGTTGAGGTCGGCTGAGCCTTTGTAGTACAGTACAATGGGTGCATCGGCGCACTCTCTGAGGCGTTGGGGATAGCCGTCGTCGGCTATGGTGAGTATGTTTATGTTGTGTTTCTGGCAGAAATCAAGCTCCACCTCGGCGCGGCGCAGCGGTTCGTCCCAGTGGCGCATGGCCTCTATGAAGCGCGGAGAGCAGCTCTCGACCACGTCGCCCACACAGTTGCGGTGCTCATAGACAGCCGTGGCGCTGCCAAACTCGCGGTAAATGGCCAGCGCAGTGGCGAAGTTGAAGCTGTTCATGCGTGTCAGGGCCATAGCGTAGAGCCGCTCCTGTTCTATGGAAGTCATGCTTGTCATTGCAGATATAGAGCAATTCATCGCAGATATTGGGGAATTTTATTGCAGATATGGGGCAAAGGCGCGGTCGTAGTCGTCGCTGTGACCGGGTCGTCCGTTGATGAGGCACACCACGTCGGCGGTGCTTTTCAGACAAAGTTTGTTGTCTGACGCACGGTAAATGTCGTGCTGGAAGATGTAGCGCACGCCTTCCTTGCGCAGTCCGAGGCGCGATATGAACTCGTCGTCGCAGCGCAGCGGAGCCTTGTATTGCAGGTTCATGCGCGCCACCACGGCGTCGACGCCACGGCGGTGCATCTCGGCGAAGCTCAGTCCGCAGTGCTTGAGAAACAGGTGGCGGGTGTGCTCGGTGTAGTGCAGATAGTTGGCGTTGTTGACAATGCCCTCGATGTCGCACTCATAGTCGCGCACCATCATGCGGGCCTCAAATATGTATTTCTCTTCTTTCATGATTATTCGGTGTGAATTGCTGTTATGCTTGTTGTGGAGCATTGCTGTCCTCGCGGGCGAAGGCCGTCGGCGTGTTTTTAAGATACTCATAGCCTATGCGGCAGCGCAGACAGTCCTTGCGGTCGCAGTACTCCTTCTTCAGCTGCACCAAAGCCTGGCTGTCGCCGGCGGTGCTCACTTCGAGTCCGCACTGCCGCCACATGCGGATGATGTTGTTGTTTTCGGCCTTCAGACCGTCGAGAAACTCAAACGCGCGGTCGCACAGACGCTCGTCGGACGCGTGGCGGCCATAGGCGAAGAGCATGGGTATGACGGTGTTTATCACGAGCAAATCGACCGACTGCGCCGACATGCGCTTGGCGCTCTTGCCGCTCTCGGAGCCAAAGGAGTAGTGGGTGGCCCAATAGGGCGTCACTTGGGTGCGCATCAGCTCGCGCGACTGCTCCACCGTGGCGCACTCAAGCAGCGCGCCAAGCCCCGTCTTGCCTGCGTGATACATCTGAGCCAACTGCGATATGCGTATGTGAGGAAAGTTTTGCGGGCGCAGGCGCAGAAACCGCCACAGCTTGTAGTCCATCGGAGTGAGGCTGAACTTGTGGGCGAGATACTTGTATTCAGCCGACAATCGGGCGAAGTAGCCGTCTTTCAGGGCTTCGTTGCGGTGGCGCAATGGTATGGCCTCTTCCGTCAGGAGACCTGCCTGCCCCATGAATATTGCCTCTATCTGAAACAGGTTGTCGGCGTGGCGGCCCACGAAGTTGAGCGGAATATTCATTGCCCATTGCTCGAATGCGTCGCCGTTTACGCCGAAACCGAAGTTGCGCGCCAGCGTTATGAAGTAGGCGTCTTCCCATGCTCCGCTTCTCAGTTTCGCCCTTTGACCTATGGCCTCGGTCTTCTGCTCCAGCCGTTCGGCCTGCAGAGCCGACATCCAGGAGTGGACCATGAGCGACGACAACTGCGGCACAATTTGGTGGCAGGGCGGATAGGCGTCGGCGGAGACCAGGGCGCGGTAGTTGTCGGCCACGCCCTGCGGCACGTCGAGCCGCATCTGCGCCACAGTGCGCCCGCGAGCGTCAACCACGTCGCGGTCGATAGCCCCGGCTATGTGCAGCACTACGTTGTCGTAGGCCGCGTCGTGGTCGTGGCCGTGGGCATACCAGTCGGACGAGCGGTCGTGTATCTCGACGTTGCCCACCCACAGCGTGCCGCCTATGCGCACCTTGGCGTTGAAGAAGTCGGGCCCGGCGTGGCTGTTGTGCAGCCCCGGGTCGATCACCTCCACGCTGCGCCCGTCGGCTGTGGCCAGCGGCTCAAGCGGAAACAGCCTGTGCTTCCACACGTAGTGCAGTAGTTGTTCCAT
>CAVHML010000209.1:0-3705 GCA_963636905.1 bacterium | reverse complement strand
TTCTTGGAGTTTCACGTGGAACTGGAGCGGCGCAACCCGCCGCTTCGCATTGTGCGTTCGGTCTCTTAGCTCTATGCGTGTGGCCGCTTCATGTCTGTCAGGAGGCCGTTTACGGTTGCCATGCGTTGCTTTGCTGCTATCATATGCCGCCTTACGTTCGCTACGTAGGCTCTTTGCAGCTCTCTTGTGGAGGCTTTGCGGTTGCCAAGTGGGCTTGTGCGGGTGGATTATCGCCCCATTAGCACGAGCATAACGTTGATGTCGCTTGGCGAAATGCCCGGTATGCGGCTTGCCTGTGCCAGCGTTTCGGGGTCGATAGCTTCGAGTTTCTGTCTGGCTTCGGTCGAGAGCTGCTTCATATCCCGGTAATTGAAGCGTCCTTTTATCTTGATATTCTCAAGCCTATGCATCTTTTCAGCCACCATTTTCTCACGCTCTATGTATCCTTTATACTTGATTTTTATCTCTACGGCCTCGGTTATTTCGTCCTTTCTGTCCGTTTGGCGGTCGAGAAATGCCTTGAAACCGGGCAGAAAATCGGCGAGTGTGGTGATGGAAAGCTGCGGACGGCTTATCAGATCGGCCAACTTGCATCCTTCGCGCAGTGGGGTTGTGCCCATTTTCTCAAGCAGAGAGTTGATTTCGCACGGCTTTATCGGAGTCGTATTGCAGTAGTTTTCAATCTCAGCCATGGCGTTTTTCTTTTGAATCCAGAGGCTGTAGCGGTCTTTTTTGGCCGTTCCAACGGCAAAAGCCCGTTCGGTCAGGCGCGCATCGGCATCGTCCTGGCGCAGCAGAATGCGGTGTTCGGCTCTCGAAGTGAACATTCTGTAAGGCTCGTCCACGCCCTTTGTCACGAGGTCATCGATGAGTACGCCGATGTAACTCTCGTCCCTGCCCATCACAAAGGTCTGGTTTCCGGCGCAGCGGAGGGCGGCATTTATTCCTGCGGCGATGCCTTGGCCTGCGGCTTCTTCGTATCCGGTGGTGCCATTCACCTGTCCGGCGAAGAAAAGTCCGCCGATTATCTTCGATTCGAGCGTGTGTTGCAGTTGCGTGGGGTCGAAATAGTCGTACTCGATGGCGTAGCCAGGGCGGTAAACGGCCACGTCGCGCAGCGCAGGTATCTTCTTGAGGGCAGAAAGCTGTACGTTCATGGGCAGCGACGACGAGAATCCGTTCAGATACATCTCGTTTGTGTCCTCTCCTTCAGGCTCAAGGAAGAGCGGATGCTGGTCTTTGTCGGGGAATGTGGTCAGCTTTGTCTCGATGGAAGGGCAGTAGCGCGGGCCGATGCTCTGTATCTGTCCGTTGAAAAGCGGCGAGTCGGCGAGTCCGCTGCGCAGAGTTTCGTGTACTTCGCGGTTGGTGTAGCACGTCCAGCACGGCAGTTGCCGCAGTGGCCTTGGCTCGCTTATGAAACTGAAGCGGTGGAAATCGTTTTCGCCGGGCTGCTCCTCCATGTCCTCGAAGTGTACGCTCCGGCGGTCTATCCTTACGGGTGTGCCCGTCTTCATGCGCCCGCTGCGTATGCCATGGCGTGTGATGCTCTCGGTGAAGTGTGCCACTGCCGGTTCGGCGATGCGCCCTCCCGGCAGTTTGTGCCGCCCGATGTGCATCAGTCCGTTGAGGAATGTGCCCGCTGTAACGACCACACTCTTGGCTCTAAGCTCCACTCCCCACACCGTAAGCACCCCGACGGCCTCGCCGTTCTCCACGATCAGCTCGTCTGCCTGGTCTTGCCAGATGGAGAGATTGGGCGTGTTGTCGAGCACAGACCGCCACTTCCAGATGAATTTCCCGCGGTCACACTGCGCCCTGGGACTCCACACAGCCGGGCCTTTGCTGCGGTTCAGCATCCTGAACTGTATGGCCGTGGCGTCGGTAACGATACCCATGTAGCCGCCCAGCGCGTCGATTTCCCTTACAATCTGGCCTTTCGCTATTCCGCCGACAGCCGGGTTGCAGCTCATCTGCGCTATCTTGTTCATGTCCATAGTCACCAGACACGTCCTTGCGCCGACGTTTGCCGCAGCAGTAGCGGCCTCGCAGCCGGCGTGTCCGCCGCCGATGACTATGACATCGTAATGAAAATCCATTGGAAACGGTATAAATGTACCGCAAAATTACGCATAAAAATCAATGCCACCCCAACTATTTTTGGAAAAAATGACAGCACCCGGACGAATACGGCGGCGGTTTATGCCGACGGACAGGGGAAGTTGCCGTGGATTTCCGGTGTGTTAAACAGAAGAGCCCCGCATATTTATTAAGGTAAAAGGGTAGGTACGCAGACGAAATCCCCGGCCTTGTATGTCCCTAAGCCACAGTCGTTTGCAAAAGCCGTCGGGTTAGCACCCGTAAACAGTCGGTTTAGCAGTCATAACCTGCCGGTTTAGCAGTCGTAAGTGCCCGGTTTGGAAGTCATAATCCGCCGGGTTGCCAGTCTGAGGCCTCCGTTTTTCATGTGGCAGCCGTTGCTTTTTAATTCGTTTTTTGGCCTGAAAGCCTTTGCCTAATCATTAATTTATAGTAATTTTGCGGCAAAATAAGGGTTGAGAATACCTATTATCAAGTATCAGACTCATTTTCTTGATGGGCGCGTGACGCGCATTAGTGTATCGGAAACATTATATCTAAACAATTAAATAATTTAATTTCAATCATTTATGTGGTTAATCAACTCATCCATTGGTAGGAAGGTAGTGATGTCAATAACCGGCATTGCGCTTGTCCTATTCCTGACATTCCACATGTCAATGAATGTTGTGGCGCTCTTTTCCGGGGAAGGCTACAACATGATTTGCGAGTTTTTGGGAGCCAACTGGTACGCTCTCGTCGCAACACTCGGCCTCGCGGCCCTGGCAGTCATTCACATCCTGTACGCCTTCATCCTGACTATGCAGAACCGCAAGGCGCGTGGCGGTGAGCGTTACGCCGTTACAAGTCGCCCGTCCAAGGTGGAATGGGCGTCGCAAAACATGCTTGTGCTCGGCTTAATCATCGTGTTGGGCCTGCTGCTCCACCTCTGGAACTTTTGGAAAAACATGATGTTCGCCGAACTGACGGGCATTTATGTTGACCATAACCCTGCCGATGGCTTCGCATACATACAGGACACGTTCGCCTGTCCGGCCTATGTCGTGCTCTATGTCGTTTGGTTGGCAGCCCTGTGGTTCCACCTTTCCCACGGATTCTGGAGCGCTATGCAGACTTTCGGGTGGAACGGCAAGGTTTGGTTCTGCCGCTGGAAGGTGATAGGCATAGCATACACCACCATCCTCATGCTCGGTTTCCTTGTGGTAGCCCTGGCTTTCGCATTCGGATGCGCACCAAGCCTGTGCTGCTAATTAACAACAAACATTCATTTTCATAACAGAAAGATTATGGCTAAGCAAATAGATTCAAGAATACCTGAGGGAGCTGTGGCTGAGAAGTGGACCAACTACAAAGCCCACCAGCGCCTCGTCAACCCCAAAAACAAGCTGAAGCTCGATGTCATTGTCGTGGGTACCGGTTTGGCCGGAGCCAGTGCTGCCGCCAGTCTTGGCGAGATGGGCTTCCGCGTGCTCAACTTCTGCATACAGGACTCGCCCCGTCGTGCGCACTCAATCGCCGCTCAGGGTGGTATCAACGCCGCAAAGAACTACCAGAACGACGGCGACTCCGTTTACCGCCTGTTCTACGACACCGTGAAGGGTGGCG
>CAVHML010000208.1:0-3719 GCA_963636905.1 bacterium | reverse complement strand
TCGCAAACACGACAATTGTGAAACCCCAAGCCCCGGCACCCGTCTGAAACGCACGGGGGGAACGGCACCGTAACGCCCTACCCCAAGACACAAAAAGGCACGGACATAAGCCCTTTTATGCGGAAATGTTGTAATTTTGCACCGTCTTATAAGTATTGGAACGATGTTTGGAAAGAAAAAGAGATGGCATCTGCTGCCCGGAACAGAGCCGACCGAGCTTGACAAGCAGGTGATGTACTGGGAAAACAAGGGCAAGCTGGTGCCGACACGCAATCTGATAAGGACTCCCGAAGAGATAGAGGGCATACGCAAGAGCGGAGTGGTGAACTCCGGGGTGCTCGATGAGGTGGCAAAGCAGATACATGCCGGCATGAACACGCTGGAGATAGACAAGATATGCTACGACTATTGCACGTCGCACGGGGCTGTGCCGGCCTGTCTGAACTACGAAGGCTTCCCGAAGAGCGTCTGCACAAGCATCAACGAGGTGGTTTGCCACGGCATACCCAAGGAAGAGGACGTTCTCAAGGAGGGTGACATCATAAATGTGGACTTCACGACAATACTCGACGGCTACTATGCCGACGCATCCAGGATGTTCATCATAGGCAAGACCACGCCGGAGAAGGAGCAGCTCGTGAGGGTGACAAAGGAATGCCTTGAGATAGGTGCGGAAGCCGCCAAGCCATACAGCTTTGTGGGCGATATAGGACACGCAATAGAGAAGCACGCAGAGAAATACCACTACGGCGTGGTGCGCGACCTGTGCGGCCACGGTGTGGGAATAAAGTTCCACGACGAGCCGGAAGTGATGCACTTCGGTCACAGGGGCACGGGTATGCTGCTCGTACCGGGCATGGTGTTCACCATAGAACCTATGATCAACATGGGCACATGGAAGGTCTTTATTGACGCAGACGACAAGTACGGCTGGGAAGTGATTACCGGCGACGAGAAACCGAGCGCACAGTGGGAGCACACCTTCCTCATGACGGAGCACGGCGTGGAGATTTTGAGCGCATAGACAACAGAACAGACACGTATATACATGGACGGAAAAGACGGACACATATATATAATAGGTATAGAGAGCAGCTGCGACGACACTTCGGCGGCCGTTTTGTGCGACGGAGTGCTGCTGAGCAACGTGACAGCCAGCCAGGAAGTGCATAAGGCATACGGTGGCGTGGTGCCGGAACTGGCCTCACGGGCACACCAGCAGAACATTGTGCCGGTGGTTGACCAAGCCTTGAAGCGCGCCGGGATAGGCAAAGAGCAGCTGTCGGCGGTAGCTTTCACGCGCGGACCCGGCCTTATGGGTTCGCTCCTCGTGGGCGTCAGCTTCGCAAAAGGCTTTGCCCGCTCGCTCGGAATACCCCTGATTGACGTAAACCACCTGCAGGGTCATGTGATGGCTCACTTCATCAAGGAGAGCGAAGACGACACTTCGGCACCGCCACTGCCGTTTCTCTGCCTGCTCGTGAGCGGCGGCAACTCGCAGATAGTGAAGGTTAACGCATACAACGACATGGAGGTGCTCGGCCAAACGATAGACGACGCTGCCGGAGAAGCCATAGACAAGTGTTCGAAAGTCATGGGACTGGGCTATCCCGGAGGCCCTATAATAGACAAACTCGCACGACAGGGCAACCCGAAAGCATACAAATTTGCCGAACCGCACGTGCCCGGAATGAACTATAGCTTCAGCGGACTGAAGACATCCTTCCTCTATTCGCTCAGAGAGTGGGTAGCGGAGGATGCCGACTTCATCGAACACCACAAGGAAGACATTGCCGCAAGCCTCGAATACACCATAGTGGACATCCTGATGAAGAAGCTGCGCATGGCCGTAAAGCAGACCGGCATCAAGCATGTGGCCGTGGCAGGAGGCGTAAGTGCCAACAACGGACTGCGCAACGCTTTCCACGACCACGCCCGTCGGTACGGATGGACGATATACATACCCAAGTTCAGCTACACCACCGACAATGCCGCAATGATAGGCATCACCGGTTACTACAAATATCTCGACAAGGACTTTTGCAGCATAGACAAGCCTGCATTTTCTAAAGTAACATTCAAATAGACAAAATAAAATGGATTTTGAAAGCAAAATAACAAGCAGGGAGATTAGTCAGCTGCTTTGGGAACGGGAAGAGACACTCGGCACAGCCGAAAGCTGCACCGGCGGACGCATAGCCGAAGCAATAATAGCAGTGCCCGGAGCATCCAAATACTTCAAGGGCGGCATTATCTCCTACACCAACGAGGTCAAGACATCACTACTCGGCGTTGACGCACAACTTCTCGAAGAGAAAACGGCTGTATGCGAGGAAGTGGCCAGAGCCATGGTGGCAGGTGCGTGCAAGACCCTTGCCACCGACTACGCCATAGCCGCCACCGGCATTGCAGGACCGACCGGCGGAACCAAGGAAATACCCGTAGGCACGATATGGGTGGCGTGCGGTTCCAAGGACGACATAAGGACTTTGAAAGTGGAAGAAGACCACGGGCGCGACATAAACCTCGCCATTGCCACCAACAAAGCCATGCAACTGTTTCTGGAAATGCTGAAGGAAAAAGAGGAAACCGCCGAGGAAGGCTGACCCGCCCATGCGCTTCATTTGAGCGCAAGTCTCGAAAATAAATCTTAAATTGTTGACTTTTAGAGGCGAATGTTTTTGTCTTTCGGAAAAAACATATAACTTTGCACCTTGTTTGGAATAAGTTACTAAAAAGTAAAAAGCAAAAGAATTAAATAGACATGTCTAAGATTTGTCAAATCACAGGAAGAAAGACACAAATAGGCAACAATGTGTCGCACTCAAAGCACCGCACAAAGCGCACCTTTGACGTAAATTTGTTCCGCAAGAAGTTTTATTATGTGGAGGAAGATTGCTGGATAAGCCTCAAAATCAGTGCCGCAGGTCTGCGCCTCATCAACAAGGTGGGACTGGATGCAGCCTTGAAGCAGGCCGTGTCAAAGGGCTACTGTGACTGGAAAGACATCAAAGTTATAGGAGACTAACAATCATGGCAAAGAAAACCAAAGGCAACAGAGTGCAGGTCATACTGGAGTGCACCGAAATAAAGAACAGCGGTCTCCCCGGAACAAGCCGTTACGTAACGACAAAGAACCGCAAGAACACTCCCGAGAGAATGGAACTGATGAAGTACAACCCCATCTTGAAGAAGATGACACTTCACAAGGAAATCAAATAACACACCGTCGAAAGGAATTTAGAACATGGCAAAGAAAACCGTCGCCACCCTCCACGAAGGCTCAAAGGATGGTCGCGCATACTCAAAGGTCATCAAGATGGTGAAAAGCCCCAAGACTGGAGCTTACATCTTTGACGAACAAATGGTTCCAAACGAAGAGGTAAAAGACTTCTTCAAGAACTAACAGACAAGTAAGTCAATACAAGACAAGAGGCGAAAGGCGTACACAAGCGTCCGCAAGGTGCGCACGAAAGTCGCAAGACCGGGCAACGCCGACACTCGCCCATATACCCTACACATGCAAAGGGGCTGGTTCAACACGAACCAGCCCCTTTGCTTTTCTCCCCACCCCACCCTCCTGCCCTTCTGAAACATAGCACAAGCGCAGGAAGAACATCGCAAACAGCCACACCAAACAGTTTCAAGAAAGCTCCGGAAATGGTGTCTATGACCGTTCACAAAGCGTCTGTCATAGAAAATTCCACGGCTTGACTTGA
>CAVHML010000207.1:2063-3776 GCA_963636905.1 bacterium | reverse complement strand
CCGCCCATCGGCATAGCGGGCTTCTCCTCGGGTTTGTCCACGATGAGACATTCTGTCGTGAGGAACATGCCAGCGATAGAGGCTGCGTTCTCAAGGGCAACGCGCGAAACCTTGGCGGGATCTATCACGCCAGCCTTGCGCATGTCCTCATATTCTCCAGTGCGGGCGTTGTAGCCGAAGTCGCCTTTGCCCTCGCGCACCTTCTGAACCACCACGGCGCCCTCGCCACCAGCGTTGGCTACTATCTGGCGCAACGGCTCCTCGATGGCGCGCTTCACGATGTTGATACCCGTCTGCTCGTCGGGGCAGTCGCCCTTCAGGTCGGTAAGCGTGTCGAGAGCGCGGATGTAGGTTGTGCCACCTCCGGCAACAACACCTTCCTCGTTGGCTGCGCGTGTGGCGCACAGAGCATCGTCAACGCGGTCTTTCTTTTCCTTCATCTCAACCTCGCTGTTGGCACCAACATACAGGACGGCTACGCCACCTGAAATCTTTGCCAAGCGCTCCTGGAGCTTCTCCTTGTCGTAAGAGCTTGTGCTGTTTGCAATCTCGTTCTTTATCTGAGCCTTGCGGTCGGCAATGCACTGCTTGTCGCCGGCACCGTTGACGATGGTGGTGTTGTCCTTTGTTACAGTCACCTTGTCGCACGTTCCGAGCATCTCAAGCGTAGCCTGCTCCAGCTTCAGACCCTTCTCCTCGCTGATTACAGTGCCGCCTGTCAGTATGGCGATGTCCTCAAGCATGGCCTTGCGGCGGTCGCCGAAGCCAGGAGCCTTGACTGCGCAAATCTTCAATCCGCCGCGCAGACGGTTTACAACGAGCGTTGTCAGAGCCTCTGAGTCAACGTCCTCGGCAATCACGAGCAGCGAGCGTCCGCTTTCGGCTGCGGGTTGCAGGATGGGGAGGAAGTCCTTGATGTTGCTTATCTTCTTGTCGTAGATGAGTATGTATGGGTTCTCCATCACGCACTCCATCTTGTCGGCGTCGGTAACGAAGTAGCCGCTGAGGTAGCCACGGTCGAACTGCATACCCTCAACCACGTTGATGTATGTGTCGCGGCTCTTGCTTTCCTCGATGGTAATCACTCCGTCCTTGCTCACCTTCTTCATTGCGTCGGCGATGAGCTTGCCTATTTCGGGGTCGTTGTTGGCCGAAACGGTGGCCACTTGCTCTATCTTGGCGTAGTTGTCCTCAACCTTCTCGGCGTGAGTCTTGATGTAGTCCACCACGGCTGCCACAGCCTTGTCGATACCACGCTTCAAGTCCATGGGGTTAGCTCCGGCGGTCACGTTCTTCAAACCTACGTTCACGATGCTCTGTGCGAGGATTGTTGCGGTAGTTGTTCCGTCGCCTGCGTCGTCGCCAGTCTTGCTTGCCACGCTCTTCACCAGCTGTGCGCCAGTGTTCTCAAAGTGGTTCTCAAGTTCCACTTCCTTGGCTACGGTTACGCCGTCCTTGGTTATCTGGGGTGCGCCAAACTTCTTCTCGATAATCACGTTGCGTCCCTTCGGACCGAGTGTCACCTTCACTGCGTTGGCCAGTTGGTCAACACCATTCTTCAGAAGTTCGCGTGCGTCTACGTTATACTTTATTTCTTTTGCCATGGTTTGTTGCCTTTCTATTCTTTAGTTGTTCTTTTTATCCAATCACTGCGAGCACATCGCTCTGGCGCATCATCAGGTATTTTGTTCCCTCATATTCCAGTTCTGTGCC
>CAVHML010000207.1:0-1794 GCA_963636905.1 bacterium | reverse complement strand
AATACGAAAACTGTGCCAAAACGCCACGGGTGACATTTTGGCACAGTCTGTTTGTCTCTTTGTCGCAGCCGTTTCCGATGGCTGTCCTGTGGCATTATTCGTCGAAAGGCTTGAATATTCCGCGCTCTTCGCGCTCCTTTATCAGTTTGTCGAGCTTCTGCTTTCGCATCGGCATGAGCCACTTGCGCGCATATATATTAGGTATGGCCACGCCCATGGCTATGCACATTGTGACGATTGACGCTCTAACTCCGTTGTGAACGGCTTCGGTCACTTCGCCCACAATGCCGTGCATCTGTATCAAAGCGAAAAGGAAGCGATACATCAATACGCCTGGCACCATAGGTATGACGCTCGGTATGGCGAGGCAGTGGTGGGGCGTGTGAAACACGTGTGTGCCCTTTACCCATATTATACTTATGAGAAGCGAACCAATGAGCGAACCCATTGTCAGTCCCATGTCCAGACCTATGTTGTTGTTGCTCGGTCCCAGGTTGACAAAGTTGCGCGTGCATACAGCAATCATTCCGCCAATGGCCACCACCCAGAGCAACCGCTTTTCAATGTTGAATATCATGGAGAAGCCCATGGCCGATATGGCAGCCGCAATGGAATAGCTGATGTAGCTGTTGTGGGGCGTCATGCTTAGGTTCTTCGCGAAGTTGTCAACGCCGCAAATGGTGATGGCCAAGGCTATGCCAAACGACATTGCGGCCACCATGAGAAACGTGTTTACGGCTCGGTTGATGCCCATGCTGATGTGGTTCTCTATCATGTCGGCCACGAAGTTTATCATCGGCACGCCCGGCACGATAAACAAGGCACAGGCCATAAGCGGATGCCACGGTGTGTCGGTGTGCAGCAGCGGCACGAGCCAATCGGGCATCATTGCCTCAACAGCAGGAGTTGAAATGAATGTTGAGAGCCATGCCAGCATGGTGGAGAAGCATGCCGCAGCGGCTATGTTGACATATCCGTTGGAGCCGAGAGCGTTGAGCCATGCCCTGAAGCGGAAGCCTAAGATGGCGGCAAGGGATGCGTAGAAGAACGCCACCCAGTCGCATCCGAACTGGATGCAGAAGCCGCCACAGGCGAAACCGGCGCCGATGGCCACCTGCCACGGCGTGTAGTTGCGTGGGCGGGTGCGAATCTTCTCCAGCTCCTCCTCGTAACGCTCCAGTGAGTAGTCCTCACGAATGGCTCGCCACGACAGTTTGCTCACTGCCGATATGGCAGTCATGTTTATGCCGTGGTTGTCGCAGCGTTGGAATTTGCAGAAAGAATGTTCCTCGTCGCTAAGGTTTACTTGCAGCATATTATAGCTAATGTATATGTGCAAGTGCTTTTCAGGCAGTCCGAGATAGGCCGCCGTGCGCTTCAGATTGCGCAGCGTTCGGCTTGTGTCGGCTGCGCTCTCTATCAGTATCTTGCCTGTGCGCATCAGCAAGTCGAGCTTGTGCCTTATTATCCTTTCCTTTTCGCGCTTCTTGTTGTCGTCCATGATGGAGTGTCCGTTACTTTCGGCTCGTTAAATGGTTGATTGTCTGTCTTGAAAACGGGTGCAAAGTTACTCAAAACGGTTGTTATCTGCAAGAATATACATGCTTAGTGACTCATGGGCGGCTCTATAAATTACCACCGTAATGAAAAACAAAACAATATGTGTTGCGTTTTGCCGTCTTTTGGCAAATAATAAGGTACAGTTTGTGAGGCTTGTGAGGCTTGTGAGGCTTGCAGCGGTGGCATAGCCCCGGAAAGGCTGCACCTATTATATAATAAGGTAGGGGTTGTAGG
>CAVHML010000206.1:0-3805 GCA_963636905.1 bacterium | reverse complement strand
AAGGGTGGCGGTTCGGCCAACAAGACCTACTTCTATCCCATGACAAAGGCCACCATACAGAACGAAGGCACACTGCTGCCATTCCTCGTGGAGAAGATGAAGAGCCTCGGCACGGCCGCCTGTCCTCCTTATCACATCGCTTTCGTCATCGGAGGAACGAGTGCCGAGAAGAACCTGCTCACCGTTAAACTCGCCTCAATCAAGTACTACGACAACCTGCCCACCACGGGTGACGAGACGGGTCGCGCCTTCCGCGACACCGACCTTGAGGCAAAGCTGCTCGAAGAGGCCCACCGCATCGGTCTCGGAGCGCAGTTCGGCGGCAAATACTTGGCTCACGACATCCGCGTAATCCGTCTGCCGCGCCACGGCGCAAGCTGCCCCATCGGCATGGGTGTGAGCTGCTCGGCCGACCGCAACATCAAGGCAAAGATAACCAAGGACGGCGTTTGGCTGGAGAAGATGGACGCCAACCCCACGGAACTCATTCCCGAGGAACTGCGCAAGCCGGGCGAGGGCACCAAGGGCATCGAGATAGACCTCGACAAGGGCATCGACGCCGTGCGCAAGGAACTGGCCAAATATCCCGTGAGCACCCGCGTAAACCTGAAGGGCACCATCATCGTGGCGCGCGACATAGCCCACGCAAAGCTGAAGGCACGCCTCGACGCTGGCGAGGAGATGCCCGACTACTTCAAGAACCACCCCATTCTCTATGCCGGACCGGCCAAGACTCCCGAGGGATACCCCTGCGGATCGATGGGACCGACCACGGCCAACCGTATGGACCCGTATGTTGACGAGTTCCAAGACCACGGTGCAAGTCTCGTAATGATAGCCAAGGGCAACCGCGGACAGGTGGTCACAGACGCTTGCAAGAAGCACGGCGGCTTCTATCTCGGCACCATCGGTGGCGTGGCTGCCGTACTGTCGCAGAGCAGCATCAAGAGCATCGAGTGTGTGGAATATCCCGAACTGGGCATGGAGGCCATCTGGAAGATTCGCGTAGAAGACTTCCCCGCCTTCATCCTCGTGGACGACAAGGGCAACGACTTCTTCCAGCAGCTCAAGCCTTGGTGTCCCACGACGTGCGGAATGAAGTAATCTTTTGATAGGCATAGTGCCAAAACGAAGGAGGCAAGCACCCATGAGCGATGCTTGCCTCCTTTACTGTTAGTGTCGGCTTCGGGACTTAGTCCTCATCCTCGAAGTCCCAGATGTCTTCGTGCTTCTTGGAGAAGCTGGCGGGTCTTTCGGTGCTCACTGTCACATCTTCCATGCCAGACACTCCGGCGACATTAGATCCAACGAGGATACTCTCCGTGCTGAAAGTCATTTCCTCAACACGAGGACAGCTATATTTCTTTTTCATATCTGTACGTATTTTGTTGTTTAACATTATACCTTGCTTCCGCAAGTGCCATTATTTCACAATCACCTTCTTGCCGTTCTTGATATAGAGACCCTTGGCGGCGTTCTTCACGCTGCGTCCCTGCAGGTCAAACATCTTGTCGGCGTTGCCGTTGGCGTTGCGCTTCACCTCTTTGATGCCTGTCTCTATGTCGCCGAGGTCGAAGCTGTACAGCTTGCTACTTGACACTTCGGGAGTCTCGTTGAGGAAGTAGGCGCGGAAAGTCTTGGCGTTTACCTCCCCTGTCGTACCGTTGTAGTTGTAAAGGTACGAGCCTTGGATGAGCGAGAATGTCTTGCCAGTCAAGCTCTCGTTAGCGTATGTACCTTGGAATGAATATGTCACGCCGCTTTCAGTATATGACTTGGGAGCCAAAGCTGTGCCGGGCAGGAACACTCCGTTGATGGTATATTCATGGGAAGCCGGGGCGTTGGTCAGCTTAATCATGAAAGGTACGCCAGCCTCGATGCTTGTGGCATCCGAGAAGTTCAGCGTTGTTCCCTTGGTTGCGTCAACTGTGATGCCGCTGAACGCCTTTATGTCCGAAGCTCCGAACTTAGACTTTGCGTCAGTAACGGTCATGTCGAACGGCAGAACCAGTCCGTTCCATCCCTGAACAAGCGTGCGCTTCAGTGTCACGTTGGCGTATGCAGCCTCTGGAGTGTATGTTGCGCCCTCGTCAAGAGTAAGGGCGGTGGCGGTAGCCTTGAGGATTGAAACATCAGTAATCACAGTACGTCCGCCCGAAACCGTAAGTTTCAAAATATGGTCACCTGCCTCACCGGTCTTGAACAGAACCTCTACAGCCTTGAAAGCATTCTCCTGGTCTCTGTTGGTATTGTTTCCTTCAAAGGAAGCGGTAGCAACATCGTTAGAACCGTTCTTTATCGACACGTTAACGCCCGTACACTTGTTTTTGTCGTCCCAAGAGCAGTAGGCAAATTTGAGCTTATAGACTGTGTTGGCTTTCAACGGCATGGTGTAACCTGTAGCATCGCCATACTGCAAGTAGCCTGCATTGTTGGAGCGGGCAGTACCGTTGGTGGCACCGGTATTGGTGTTCAGTCCGCTTATGAACTGTCCCCAGACACTGAAAGTCCATCCTCCGTTCTCCTGTATGCCGAAGTTGCCGTTCCAGACAGCGTTCACTTCTGCGGTGTTGGCAGTCCAGTCGTAGATGCTGGCCACGGCCTTGTTCATCTTCTCGGCATCTGCTTCAGCCACCTTGTCTGCTGACACAGCTCCGTCAGCCTTTACGCTTGCCAATGTAGCCAATGCGTCTCCTGCATTGTAAGGCGCATATTCGTTCTCTTCAAAGCCAAGAGTATATCCATTAACTTTAGCATTGGCATTTGTCAAAGCCGACACGAAGAGTTCGTTTGCTGCCGTTACGGCATCGCTTGCTGCCTTGGTAGCTTCATTGGAGATGTCTGTGTAAGTTACAGAAGCCTTTGTTGCGGCCTGTGTAGCATAGGCGTAACGCTTCCAGCTGTCGTTGGCGGCGATGTAGGCTGCGGTCTTTTCTTTTATATTGGCCGTTGCGGCATCGATAGCTTCAACGGTTGTACCCTTGTCTGCCGAGAGAGCGGATGTCAACTCTGCGAGTTCCTTGCCCTTGGTGTCAGGATAGTTGGTCTTTGCTGTGTTTGCAGCATCAACAGCCTGGTTGTAAACGATGGTGCTTGCCTCCACACTTGGCTTTGCTTCCACCGTGTAGTTGCAGAAACTGCACCACTGTTTGGAAGTCGTTGCGGCGGCGTGGATGGTAAAGGTGACGGTTGTCTCCTCTGTAAGCGTGAACGGAACGTAGCGCCACTGCCATCCGCGACCATTATTGTTGTTGGCGAAGCCCGCAGCATCGCTGGCATCAAAGCTCGTTGCGCCGTCTTTGTTCACTCCAAGACCTGTGTCGCCAACGGGGAAGTCATTGACTGTGCCGATAACGCCTGTACCGTTCTTCACTATCAGCTCCATTGTGTTGCTCAAGGTACCAGTGTGACTTCCGTGACGGCCAGTCATCTTAAACACATATTCGCCCTTGGGCAGCGTAACGTCTTGTGTATAGGTTATGTCCCAGCTACTCTGTCCGTAGGCGGTGCCAGACTGCTCATAATAAGTTGATGTATCTGTTCCGTCCCAGTGTTGGCTCTTCATTTCGCCGACAGGTCCTTCGGTTTTCCAATCACCCAACTTCACAGACAAAGTGTAGTTGTTCTTAACAGCATTGTATTCCTTTACCATCAGCTCCTGCGTCGATGTGATGGCAGAAGCGGCTGTGGTCTCTGCGGTAATTGTAACTTCAGTTATGCCGAAAGTTTTAGCCTTAGTGTTTTCAGCCGCCAATGCGTCGTAAGCGTCTTTGGCAGATGTAAAGGCTGTGGTAGCTTCAGTCAG
>CAVHML010000205.1:0-3934 GCA_963636905.1 bacterium | reverse complement strand
ACGATAGCCAAACAGGGCATTTACGACCCGTAAACGGTGCGTTTAGCATCCGTAACTGCCGCACTTACGACCCGTAAATGCCCCGTTTACGCATCCTGAATGCCATGTTTATGAGGCAAAACGCGGCGGGTTTTGCAGGGCGAAGCCTACGGAGGGTGGGGTTATAGCTTTTTGATATTCGACTGCAAAAAGTGATTTTGCGGACGTTGGGGCGGAGTTTTTGGCCGTGAAACCCTTGTTTGGTTTGCTTAATGTTCGTATATTTGCATCGGAACGCTTATTTCAGACTGTGTGCGGTATGTCCGCGCATAGCCTTTCTGCGGTTTTTCCAAACGGGAATATTTTATCTATTAACTCAAAACAAACAACAAGCGAGATGAAAAAAAGACTACTGTCAATTTCATTGGCTCTGCTTGGCTACTTAGGAGCGAGTGCCGCCTATGAGAGCGGAGGCTACTATTACAATGAAGCAGGCCGGTGGATGATTAACGGCGACAACCTGTTGACAAAGAACTTGTCTGACGGGTTGGCAGCGTTTGGGTTCAAACACACAAACGTTGCAGATTTAGGAGAGGCCATTGCCGATACGTTCGAGGTGGTTACCACCGACGGCATGGCTGCAATCCAAGTGAACAAAACAGGCGGCGAGGGCACCGGCGGCGAGCTGTTCCTCAGTCAGTATCTAAGCGATGCCGGTGTCTATGTGGTGACCTACAAGGTGAAGAGTGCCGGCGAGGCGCGCCAACTGTCGCAGAACACATCTTCGGGCTACAACACCAACTACCAGCACATCTTCCTTAACGACGACGGAACAACCACTTGCGACGCCACGGAGGAGACAGGCAACGGCGGTGTGTCCTTGGCACGAAACTTGCGCTACAGCGATACGTGGAAGGAGATGAGCTATACGTTCACCGTGAGCGGCCCCAAGTTCCTCAACCTCCGTTTCTTCAACCTTTTGGTGGGCGACCAGCTTGCCGATTTCGGTATCTACAAGATTTCCGAAGTGGGCGACGACCGCGTGATAAAGGAGTACAAGGACATCATCAGCGGCTATCTTAACAACCAGACTGACTTCCCCAACGATCGTGAAGGCCTTGAAGAGCTTCTTGACGGACTTGACGAAATAGATCTAACCAGTCCTCTTGACGGCAGTCAATTGGAGGAGGCCGACGGTATGATTTCCAGTTTCCTCGATGCCAACACCGTTGACGTGTCGAGCTACTTCAGCAACTGGGACTTCTCCGGCGGCAATTCTGGCGAAGCCAAGGGCATTAAGAACTGGACCGCTGCCGGCGGCCATAGCGGGCGATGGGGCGTGGCCACGCGCTATGCCCGTGGCGTTGACTATGGCGATGGCAAGTACATAGCTTTCCAGGCCTACCCTTGTCAATTTTCCGACTACTCTACCTCTGCCGACCTCTACCAGACAGTTCCCCTGCCGGCCGGACGCTATATGTTCACCTGCAAGGCTTCGGGCAACTATCACTACCGTGTGAGCGACAGCGACAAGAACGGTGTGGTTGTATGCGACTCCGTTACAGGCATGGGTATGTATGTCAACAACGACACCCTGTGGTTCAACACGGTGAAGACCATAAGCCCCACAAAGGCCAACCGCTACTCCATGATCGGTACAGTGGCCGAAGGCGAGCAGCTGACCGTGGGCTACCACACTCCGGGCATGATTGTCAAGATCGGCGGAGCCTATGCCTACAGCCCGGTAGAGATACGTCTGCTCGGCGGAAAGACACAGGACGATGTTGACAAATTCTTCTATGAGGCCAAGGTAAAGACCAACGCCGAGGCTCTCAAGGTGATGGTTGACAGCGCAAACAAGGTGAAGGTCGATCCGCAGTACTTCTACTGCAAGGACTCGCTCGCCACCGTTGCCGACCACGGACAGCAGGTCTATGACGCATATTACAATGTTTATACCGACGAATCGGCCGACACACTCAGCAAGGAGATGGTAGCTGTGCGCAACGGCATACGTCTGTTGTACAGCCTGAACTCCACTTACACCCAGCTCAACGGCATCATAGCCGAGGCCGAGACACTCCTTGCCGACGAGACCCGTCCTGCCAAGGGCGAGCTTAAGACAGCCATCGATGCCGCCAAGGCAGTGATTAACGGACTCACTGTTGGCCTGAAGCCCACCGAGACCGACTCTGCGAATATCGCAGACCAGATCACGGCTCTGCCCATCGCCATGGAGAAGTTCTATATAGCCAACGCTTCCTACAACGCTCCGGCCAAGCTGAACGTCATCAACCCCTATTTCGCCAACAAGACGGGATGGAATGTTGTTAATTCCGGCGAATCCAAGGAGGTTTGGAAGTACGGCAGCGACGCTACGTTCACCAACGGCACCAAGATATACGCTTATCGCGGTACGACAACAGCACCTGCAAATGCCGTATATCAGACCGTGACACTGGCCAACAACGGCCACTATGAGATAGCTTTCGAGGCATACGCATACGGAGAGAAGCGCAATGGAACCATCACCGACCCCATCGGCGTGTATTTCGTGAAGCAGCTTGGCGGTGAAGACGGTGTGCTCGCCACGGGCGAGGACGCAGCCAAGATTGACTCTGTGATTGTTCATACAGAAAGTCTCAACAATGCTGTCAAGTACAAGGTGGCTTTCGACGTGAACAACGCTCCGGTGAACTTCACGTTCGGTCTTGACGCACTCTCTAACACGGGTGACGAATTTGACAAAGTCAAGGGCAACTTCGCCAACGGCTACGGCTATGGCGGCAACGAACTGCTGTTCTACGGCGCATATGACAAGTACAAGGCTGACTCTATCGCCGCTGTCATCAAGCCTACACGCGACTCTCTGCAGGCTGTAATCAACACAGCCAATGCTCTGAAGGCTGAGGTGCGCAACCCGAACAACGTTGACACCACTCCGTTCCAGAACGCTATCAGCGAGGCACAGGGCGTTGTCAACAACGAGGCTGCCACACTCGACGAGATCAACGCACAGTTCCCGAAGATGACCGATGCCACCAACGCATTCTTGATTAGCGGCGTATGGCCGGCTGTGGGCAAATACTTCGACCTCACCACACTGATAAAGAACCCGAAGTTCAACGAGGGTGACGACAACTTTGACGGCTGGGAGTACGGCACATTCGAAATCGGCGAGACACCCATGGCTTCCGACACGCTCTACAACTCGAGCGGCACCGGTCTGCTGTGGAAGTACTTCGGCGGAGACACCCATGACTATGCCAACCTGAAGGGTCACTCCAAGCTGACCCAGACATTGGCAGGTCTGCCCGCCGGTAACTACCTGTACTCGGCCAACATGACCTACCGCAATGTGACCAAGTCAACCTACTCCATCGACACATCTATCGAGACTGACTACACCACAGAGGTATGCTGGATTGTCGCCAACGACGAGAAGACCGCCGCTACTGGTCTGCTCCAGGTGAAAGGCGCAAAGGTGGAAGGCACAGGCGACAACTCAACGTATGTGCTGCCCGGTGGCGAATCGTTCACCAACTATGCCTACACCCATACCGTAGGCGTGGCTGACCTCTTCGCCGCAGGCTACTACCGCAACTATCTCAGCTTCACACTTAAAGAGAAGAGCGATGTAGCGCTTGGCTTCCTGATTGACGGTCTGCGCGTTGTGGGTCAGGCATTCTTCTACAATCCTGAGCTGCGCTTCTATGGCGACGGTGACAACACTGGCATTGAGAACGTGAACGCAGCCGGCGAGAACGGCAAGTTCGTGCCCGGTGCTGTATATACGCTCTCCGGAACTCAGGTACGCGCCAACGCCACTTCACTCAAGAACCTTGGCAAGGGCGTTTACATCATGAACGGCAAGAAGTATGTGGTTAAGTAACCACCGGCTTCAACGCAGATAACTCCAAAAGGGGGAGACCGCAGAAGAGCGGCCTCCCCCTTT
>CAVHML010000204.1:0-3959 GCA_963636905.1 bacterium | reverse complement strand
CACTCACTATCAGAGCCGGGTTATGCCGCAGGACAAGGAGTCGCTTGTGCGCCGTTTGCAGAGTGAAGGTCGCTGCGTGGCAATGGTCGGCGACGGCATCAACGACAGTCAGGCGTTGGCTTCTGCCGATGTGAGTATCGCTATGGGACAGGGCACTGACATTGCTATGGACGTGGCGCAGGTGACTCTCATGGGTAACGACCTGCGCCGTATACCCGAAGCTATACGCTTGTCGCGCCGAACGGTGGGCATGATACGTCAAAACCTGTTCTGGGCGTTTGTCTATAACGTGGTTTGCATACCGCTGGCCGCCGGTGCGCTCTATGGAGTGGCCGACTTCCAGATCACGCCCATGTGGGCCAGCGCGCTTATGGCCATGAGTAGCGTCAGCGTAGTGCTCAACAGTCTGCGCCTGAAGTGGGCGGTTTAGTCCTTACACCTTACTGAATAATAAAGGCGTTGCCGCCATGGCTGCCCGTATATGCTCCGTTTCCCTTGAGCGTATGTGGCAGCTGTGGCGGCAACGCCTTGCTTATTGTGGCCGATACTATTCGTCTTCGGCAAACAACGGGTCTTCCGGCATCACCATCACGGGCTTCTGCTCGTTCATTTTCAGTATGTTTTCAGGCACATACTTCTTGTTTACCACGAGCCGGAACATATATTCGCGCATCCAGCGGTCGGTCATAATTAGACAACCGGCCTGTCCCCAGTCGGCTCCCCAACTGTTTTCCACTTTCCACTTGGTGGCTTTGCCGTCGTCATCGAGGTCAACGGCTGTGAGAGTCATGGCGTGGGTAGAGCCACTGTCGAATGTGCTTATGCGCTGAGCCTTGTCCATGCCGAACGAAGTGCCCATCAGCGAGGCGTAGTCGAAGTTTTCCGTGTCGGCATAGCCGCGCTTGCGGTCGAGGAACTTGCCCACATCGTATGAGCTGTACAGCTTCCTGCCGTCCTTGAGCGACGCTATGGCCATGCTCTCTATGTCGTCCATGGGCAGGTTGAGGTACTTCCAGTTGTGGCCGTCATACGTGTGGCGGTCGTATTCCACCTCGTATGTCTTGTAAAAGGGGCGGCGCGGGTCGTTCATAACCATGATGAAAGAGCCGTTGACCGGACCTTCCACCGTTTCCTTGTAGAACTCCTGTGGCGTGTAGATTTTGGCTTTGCCGGTGCTCTTGCCGTCCTTTGTCTTGAAAGAGTAGGCAAACTGTGCCGGCGGTTCGCCTATTGTCAGCGTGAGCATACGGTAGATGGTGGCGAGCATCCGTGTCTTCGCCTTGTTTGTGTCGGCGGTTTTCTTGCCGTCGGCCACCATCTTGCGCAGCTCCAGTCCGTACTCGCGCAGCTTTGAAGATATGAGTCGCGCCATGCGGGTGGTGTTGTCCGACGAGTAACTCTCCGGCATAGCCGACTTAGGAACAAGCCCGTACTTGTCTGCAAGGTCGGCTACGCCGCAGAAAGTGCCGCCGTCGCTTATCGGATTCCTGAAGAAAAACTGCACGCGGGTGTCGTCCATAGGCTTCTTTCCCGTGTCTATCACGCCCTGAAGGAACAGGTTTGCCTTTTCCAACTGGTCCCAGAAGAAGAGGTAAGCCTGCGAGTACTCCACCGTGAGCGAGTCGGTGCGCTGTGCGAAGTTGGCTTTCAGCACGTTCAGTCCGCTGAACATCCAGCAGCGTCCCGAACTCTTCTGGTCGGTAATGGGCTGTCTGGCGGTCTCAACGCTGAAGTATGTGTCCAGTTCTCCGGCGTTTGCGTGGTTTTTGGCGAGGTCATCAATGGAGTTTGAGGCCATTGCGTTGATTATGGCCTTGTCGCTTGCGCCGGCTTTCTGTGCCTTCCGTATTTCGCCAAGCATCTCTCCCGATATGCCGCCATTGTTGTTTTGCGCCCCGACCGTGGCGGCCACGGCCACAGTCACGGCAAATAGAAACTGTCTCTTGTCCATTTGTTATGTCTTGATTGGTTATTTCTTATAGTCAGAGTGCCGTTTGCACTGTGCAAAATTACGCATAAGTTTTCAAAACCCGTTGCTTTCCCACCCGTGCAATCACGGGTTTGCCTGTCCGACGGGTCTCTTTTCCGCCGTTCTTGCGTTCATTGCGCAGAACAGGATGACGCTCAGGGTGGTCAAAGCCTCCGACACGGGCATGGCCAGCCATATCCCTGTATTGCCGAAACACAGGGGCAGTACGCAGAAACTCGGCACCAGCAGGGCGAAACCGCGCAGTATGGCAAACACGGTGGCGGGACGTATGCGCTCTATGCTCTGGAAATAGCCTATCGAAGTGAGGTTTACAATGAAGAACACAAAGCCTGCGGCAAACAGCGGGAAGCCGCTTATGGCCACTGAAGCCGCCGGGTCGGAGGGCGAAACGAACAGGTGGACCATCAGGTCGGGCGCAAACACGAACACAGCAGTTACTAAAAGACCGCACACAAAGGCCGTTGCCAGACCCGTATGCAGGGCTTGCCTCACGCGAAGGCTGTGTCCCTGACCGAAATTGTAGCTCACTATCGGCTGCATGGACTGGGCTATCGCGTTGCCAACCATAAACACAAAGGGCGCATAGTAGCAGGCTATGCCGAACGCACCGACCCCTTTGTCGCCCAAGTAGTGCATGAACGTCAGGTTGCCGGCAAACATGAGCACCGCCATGGTACACTCTCCGAGCAGCGCCGGCGACCCTGTGCGGCACTGGTAGCCTATGTTGCGCAGAGAAAGCCTCAGGCTCTTGCGGCTGAACTTGGGCATACGCAGGCGCAAGTGGCTGGCCGCGAACACCATGTAGCCCATTCCGGCCAGACAACCTATGACTATCGAGAGCGAAGAGGCCAGAGCCGCACCCATAAGTCCCCAGCCGAAGGGGAAAATGAACAGCCAGTCGAGCACGGTGTTGGCTATTGCCACCACAAGACTGCACCACATGGCAATGCGGGGCGAACCGTCGAGCCTGATAGTGAACATGGCTACGGAGCCGCAGACCTGAAATACCCACGACGGGGCAAGCCATAGCATATAGCATCTCACCAAAGGAAGCAGACTGTCCGACGATCCGAGAGCCAGACCCACGGCATCGGGCGCAACCATCACGGGCAGTGTTATGGCCAAGGCCACCGCTGCCACAAAGAGAAACGCCTGTGTCACGTTCAGACGTGCCGCCTTCAGCCGCCCTTGGGCAAGGTGTATCGAAGCCACAACCGAGCATCCGGCCCCGGCCATCAGCCCGATGCCGGTCAGAACCATATACAGCGGTATGCAGATGTTTATGGCCGCAATACCGTCACTGCCCACTCCATGACCCACAAATATCCCGTCTATGGCCGTAACCGCCGACATGCTCAGCATACCGAGCAGGGTAGGGATGAAATACTTGCGGAACAGCTTGTCCACATTGAGCGTTCCGAGTTCAATGCTGTCTCTTTCCATACTTCTTTCTTGTCGTTTTGTTGGTTTATAGTGTCTTGTTTTTATATCCTTTCTGACGCTTCAGCGGCGTGTTGCATACGTTCTCCGTACTATTCCAGCTTTTTTCAGCGGCGTGTCGCATCTTGTTTTTGTGCATAACACAAGGAGACCGGACAGGAAGATTGGTTTTACCCAGTCATCTTGTCCGGCCTCCTGTGCCTCCGATGAGGATTACAAAACGCAAAAACACGTCCGAAAGTCTTGCCGTCAGCACGCTCCAGCCATAGGCAAAGCCCGTGCTCCGGCTCCCCGACCTCCGCCCTGCATGGCTGAAAGCGCGGTTTCCAACTTCCCAACCACCACTCTGCATGGCTGAAGGTGCGGTTTCCAGCACCCCAACCACAGCACGGCGGCTCTGTCAAGGGGCTGCAAAGGTACGGAAAGAACGTCTCACAAACAAGAAATATAACGCTTTTTAACCCCAACCACTGGCCTTTATATCGCAGATGCCCCGGTTGCATATCGTAAACAGGCCGTTTACGGGTCG
>CAVHML010000203.1:0-3987 GCA_963636905.1 bacterium | reverse complement strand
CCTGCGACCACCTGGTCCCAAACCAGGAGCGCTACCGGGCTGCGCTACACCCCGCACGTTGGCTTTGCCATTTTGCGGCTGCAAAGGTATGTATAAATCCTGAGCCTTGCAAGCCTTGTTGCCTTTATTTTATAATATCCAAATCTTTGAATATCTTTGTGAGCACCTTAACTCCGCGTTCCACCTGTTCGTTGGTGTGGGTAGCCATGAGGGCGAAGCGCACGAGTGTGTCTTGCGGTGCGCAGGCGGGCGGTATGACGGGGTTGATGAACACTCCTGCGTCGAAAGCCAGCTTGGTTACGAGGAATGTCTTTTCAATGTCGTGGACGTAAAGCGGAATGATGGGGCTTTCTGTTTCGCCAATTTCGAAGCCTTCCTCACGGAAACGTGTCAAGGCATAGTTGGTGACTTTCCACAGATTGTCGATTCTTTCAGGCTCAGCCTTCAGTATGTGCAGTGCCTCCATGGCGGCGGCTGTTGCTGCGGGGGTGTTTGACGCACTGAATATGTATGTTCTGCAAGTGTGGCGCAGGTAGTTTATGGTGTCTTTGTCGGAAGCTATGAAACCGCCGATGCTGGCCAGCGACTTTGAGAATGTGCCCATTATGAGGTCAACCTCGCTGGTGAGTCCGAAGTGGTCGCACACTCCGCGTCCCTGCTTGCCGAACACTCCGAGTCCGTGTGCCTCGTCAACCATAACGGAACAGTTGTACTTGTGCTTCAACTCAATGATTTCGGGCAGCTTGCACAGGTCGCCCTCCATGGAGAACACACCGTCAACGACAATGAGCTTGACGGCTTCGTGGGGCAGAGTCTTGAGGATGTTCTCAAGGTCTTCCATGTCGTTGTGCTTGTAGTGCAGCTGACGGGCGAACGAGAGGCGGCGTCCGTCAACGATACTGGCGTGGTCGCGGTCGTCGCAGATGAGATAGTCACCGCGTCCCACAATGGCTGGTATTACGCCGGAGTTGACCGAGAAACCGGTAGAGAAGCACAGAGCTTCGTCCTTGCCCTCAAATTCGGCCAGTTCCTTTTCGAGTTGTATGTGCAGGTCGAGTGTTCCGTTGAGGAAACGGCTGCCCGCGCAACCGGAGCCGTACTGTTCGAGTGCAGCCTTTGCTGCGTCTATTATGCGCTGGTCGCCTGTCAGGCCAGTGTAGGCGTTGGAGCCGAACATCAGTACTTTGTGCCCTTCCATCTCCACTTCAGTGCCTTGCTTGCTCGTTATGGCGCGGAAGTAGGGATAAACGCCCATTTCCATATACTTCTGGGGTTCGCGATAGTTCTTGTATCTTTCCTGTAATTGTCCCATTATTTATGTTTGATGTCTGTAACTGTCCTTGTTTTAGGCGGCAAAGGTACGTATTTTCCACAGAAAACGGGCAGGTTTTCCATGAAAAGTGCACCATTGCGTTTTTTATATCGCCCGAAAAGTCATATAATATTATAAATGTGTATTTTTGCAGAGAATGGACTCAAAGGCGAAAATCGTATTCATACTCAACCCTCACTCCGGGACGCAGAGCAAGGACGGCATCGTGAAGGTGATAGAGTCGCGGCTTGACACTGCAAAGTTCGACTATGAGGTGCGCTTTACCGAGCGTGCCGGCCATGCCGTTGAGATTGCTCACGGGTGTGTGGCCGACGCTGTTGACATCGTGGTGGCCGTGGGAGGTGACGGAACTGTCAATGAGGTGGCCCGCGCACTGGTTCATACGGGTACGGCTCTCGGCATAATACCATGCGGCTCGGGCAACGGCCTTGCCCGCCACTTGCGCATTCCGACCAACCCGGTCAAGGCTGTGGAGCTGATAAACCGCTGCAATATCGAGGCTCTCGACTATGGCGTGGTCAACGACCTGCCCTTCTTCTGCACCTGCGGCATGGGTTTCGACGCCTTTATCAGCCTGAAGTTTGCCGGCGCAGGGCGGCGCGGACCGATAACCTATGCAGAGAACGTGCTGCGGGAGGGCTTGAAGTACAAGCCGGAGACGTATGAGGTGGAAGATGCGACGGGAGCGAAGAAGTATAAGGCTTTCCTGATAGCCTGTGCCAATGCGTCGCAGTACGGCAACAACGCCTACATCGCCCCCAACGCCACGATGACCGACGGACTGATGGATGTTGTGATAATGGAACCGTTTACTGCCTTTGACGCACCGCAGATAAGCATTGACATGTTCAACCGAACGCTCGACCAAAACTCCAAGATAAAGGCGTTCAAGGCCAGCCGCATACATATACACCGCAACGAACCTGGTGCCATACACTACGATGGCGACCCGATTATGACGGGACGGGACATTGACGTACACATAGAACAGCGCGGAATAAGGATAATAACCAACCCCGACCAGCTGGAGGACGACAAACAACCAAACCAGTTGCTGAACGCTTTTTCCGACTTCCTGAGCGGAGTGAACACTGTGCGGGAAGACATCGGCCGTCAGGGGCGCAGGATACAGGCACTCAACAAACTGCTGCTGAAGAAACTGACCAGCATTTAGCCCGTCGGCCATTGCCGCACACCTATTAATAAATATTGCCGCACACCTATTAATATAAAGAATATGGCAGACAACGGAGACGAACTGTTCCCTGCGGTTGACACCGACGGGAACGTGGTGGGTACAGTGAGGCGGTGCGAGGCGCACGGCGGCTCTATGACGCTCCATCCCGTAGTCCATCTGCACCTGTTCAACAGCCGTGGCGAGCTTTATCTCCAGAAGCGGCCGCAGTGGAAGGACATTCAGCCCGGCAGATGGGACACCTCCACGGGCGGACACATGGACATGGGCGAGACAGTGGAACAGGCTCTAAGGCGCGAAGTGGCTGAAGAACTCGGCGTCAGCGGCTTTGAGCCTGTGCCCATGGGGCATTATGTGTTTGAGAGCAGCCGCGAGCGCGAGCTGGTGTATGTACACCGCACGGTTTATGACGGCATTGTGCGCCCAAATCCTGCCGAGCTGGACGGCGGACGCTTCTGGACAGCCGGCGAAATAGCCGAGAATATGGGCAAGGGTGTGTTCACTCCCAACTTTGAATCCGAATACAAACGCTTCTTCCTGTGCAGACAACAGTCGTAATTCTTGTGGTCGCAGCAGCCGTGGGCTATGCCCTGTGGCGCATCTGCGTATGCTTCAGGCGGGGCGGCGAGGCTTGCCGGGGGTGCAAACTTGCCCGTGAGTGCAGGGAAGGCCGGAAGCGTAACTGCAAACTAAACGAACATACTGAAAACCGATAGCCTTTATTATTGAACAACCGGCAGAAAACGGCTATTGATATAACCAACGATGCCAGACGGACGGCCTACGATGCCAGACAAGACGGCCAACGGTGTCCGCAAAAAGCCAACGATGTCCTGCGAAATGGTGTATTCCTTTTCGCAAGACATCGTTTTTTATATAGGAAACAGTATGTTCTGCTCCTATCCTGTGCCGAATAAACCCGTTTAGAGGATAGGTCTCGCTGGTTGTACCGCCGACCCTATTTCATGCTTGATGGCAGCTTTACGACCGGACGGACGGTAAATCCGTGGTATTTGCTGGCTTCCAACATTTTCGTTGTGCCGCTTTTTATATAAAGGCGGTTAACTTTATTGTCTGTACCAGTCTCTGTACTCGTCCAAAAATGGCCAACGTCTGAATCCGTAAGTGTGCTTCCATTGTAATAGCCTGTATACGGCAGGAATATGGAGGATTTTTTGCTCGTACTGGTCACAGTATAGCCGCCGCTTCCACTTGCCCATGTGCAGTTTGAGGAGCTAAGCAGTTCATTACATTCCGTATTTGTCGGCATACGGCAGCTTGCGCCCCAGTTTGCGGTGGCTGCATCGGCGAAACTACTGACATTATAGTTCGATTCGCTGTAGTCAGTCTTCGTTTGGGTTTCTCCCCAAGCGAAAAAGTAGCCGGCGTCGGAGGAAGAAGTTGCACCTACGTTTGTCTCAGCCCATACAACGCTCAGTCCCAAATCGACGAATGTGTG
>CAVHML010000202.1:0-4020 GCA_963636905.1 bacterium | reverse complement strand
TCGAGAATGAGCAGGTTTACGGGTTCGAGCAGCAGTCTTATCATGGCCAAACGGCTGCGTTCGCCACCGCTGAGCACCTTTACTTTCTTGTCGGAAGCCTCGCCTCCGAACATGAAAGCGCCCAGTATGTTCTTTATGCGCAGGCGTATTTCGCCCCGCGCCACGTTGTCTATCGTCTCGAAAACGGTGAGGTTCTCGTCCAAAAGCTGTGCCTGGTTCTGTGCGAAATAGCCTATCTGCACGTTATGGCCAATCTTGAGCGTACCCGTAAACGGTATTTCGCCCATGATGCACTTGACCAGTGTTGACTTTCCCTCGCCGTTGCGACCCACAAAAGCCACCTTCTCGCCGCGCTTGATGGTCAGGTTGACGTGGTCGAACACGGTGTGCTGGCCATAGTCCTTGCGCACTTCGTCGCAGATAACCGGGTAGTCGCCACTGCGCAAACACGGCGGAAACTTGAGTCGGAGTGCCGACGTGTCAACCTCGTCTATTTCGATTGGCACAATCTTCTCAAGCTGTTTTATGCGGCTCTGCACCTGTACGGCCTTGGTGGGCTTATACCGGAACTTCTCGATGAAGTCCTTCATGTCGGCTATCTCTTTCTGCTGGTTCTCGTAGGCGCGCAACTGCTGCTCGCGGCGTTCAGCCCTGAGTGTCACATATTCGTCGTATTTCACGCGGTAGTCAATGACTTTGCCGCAGGAAATCTCCAATGTACGGTTGGTGACGTTATTAATAAAAGCCCGGTCGTGGCTGACTAACACTACGGCTCTCGCGCTTTGAACCAGAAATTGTTCAAGCCATTGTATGCTTTCTATGTCGAGATGGTTGGTCGGTTCGTCCAGCAACAACACGTCAGGCTTCTGCAGAAGTATCTTGGCCAGCTCGATTCGCATGCGCCAACCGCCACTGAACTCACTCGTGGGACGGCAGAAATCGGTGCGCTCAAAGCCAAGTCCAACGAGGGTGCGCTCCATTTCCGCCTCGCAACTCTCCGCTCCCATCATCATGAGGCGGTCATGCTCGGTGGAAAAACGGTCAACCAAGTCCATGTATTCGCGGCTTTCATAGTCGGTGCGTTCGGCTATCTGGCGGTTTAACTCCTCCACCCGCGCCTTCAAACGCGCCACTCCCGCGAAAGCCTTGCGGGTTTCTTCAACAACAGAGGTGTCGTCCTGCAACCGCATCACCTGCGGCAAATAGCCCACGGTGGTGTCGTTGGGAACGGCAACCGTGCCTGAGGTTGGCTTTTGAAGGCCGCACAGCACCTTGAGCATGGTTGACTTTCCAGCCCCGTTCTTGCCCACCAATGCTATCCGGTCGTGGTCATTCACCACAAAACTTGCATCTTGGAAAAGCGGTTTTACCCCAAATTCAACCTTCAGACCTTCTACTGAAATCATATATACCTTATTATATATGGGGCAAAATTAGCCAAAATCGATGGAATAAACGAACGATAACGGATAAAAAGGCGTTGCCTGAGAATGTACGCAAGCCATTTGCGCAGTTGCAGGGAGGCTGCAAGGGGGCATCAAACCGCCTTGGCGGCAAACACATCGAACAGATTGAAGCCCGTATAGTTGGCTATCACCACATTCGACAGCGGCCTTATAGCCTCGGAAGGATTGGTTGTGGAAAGGCCGACAACGAACATACCGGCACTGCGGCCCGACTTCAGTCCGTTGAAGCTGTCCTCAAACACCACGCACTCCGACGGTTTTGCCTCGAAACGCGCCGCCGCCTTCAGATAACAGTCGGGGTCGGGCTTGCTCTTTGCGAAATCTTCGGCCGTGAGTATGGCGTCGAAAAGCTGCTTGAAGCCGGGACACTTGTCATAGACCGCCGCCATTTTCTGCCTGTTGGAACTGGTTACAACGGCTGTCTTTACCCATTCGGCACGCAAACCGCCGACAAAAGCCTCGAAACCGTCAACAAAACGAAACTCCATGTGACGCTCGAAGTCGTCCAGACGACGGGTTATCAGCTCCTGTCGGTCAGCAAGAGCACCGCCAAAGTAGCGGTCGAAGATCTGCCGGAGGGTCTGTCCCTTTATCTCAAACTCCAGTCCGGGATGCTCAGGGTGGAACTCACGGCACTGGTCGCCCCAGAAACGGGTGTATTGTGGTTCGGTGTCAAACACTACACCGTCGAGGTCGAAGAGTGCAGCCGTTGGTTTCGTTACCATTTGCCTTGCTTTTCCGGGGATTATGGATGGTGTTGCGCAGCGCTATCTTATCCTGTCGGCGGCGCGCACAAGGCGTTCGTCGGCAAGTATGGCGCGGCGTGCCAGTATGTAGAGCACCAGCGACACCAGTGGGAGTGCGGCTGTCAGCGACGGGGAGAATGTCTCTTTGGCCGAGGAGTCGGCTATCAGGTGGCCGAAAACCGCATATATGGCATACCAACCCACCATGAGCAGGGAGCAGAACAGGCAGAAACGTGCCTGCAACACCCTGTTGTGGAACATGAATATGCTGTATATGCCCACTGCCGAAGCGAGGGTCAGCACAGCAAACAGCGGCCATACGCTCCAGCCTACCGTGCCGTCTGACGACATTACCCAAAGGTTGTACTCGCGTGACACTACCATTCCACCGGCACTGACCGTGCCTATCTGGAGACAGAGGCACACGATGCAGAGTGCCACTGCCGCAAGCAAATAGAGAGTCTGTATGCGCTGTATCATTTCTGCCGCTGCTTTGTTATGCCCTGCCCTTGCACTTTAGAGCTGTTCCTCGGCCTGTTGCTGCTGTGTGTCCTGCGCCGGGTCGCGCCAATACACGTCGCCCTCTATAAATTCCTGCGTTGCCAGCAGCGTGGGCTTGGGCAATTTCTCATAATAACGGGAAATCTCTATCTGCTCACGGTTCTCGAAAACCTCCTCAAGGCTGTCGTTGTAGGATGCGAACTCGGCGAGTTTCTTGCTGAGATCCTCCTTTATCTGCACCGAAATCTGGTTGGCGCGCTTGCCTATAATGGCCACACTCTCGTAGATGTTGCCCGTTTCGTCGCAAAGATCCATGATGTTCCGGGTCACGGTGTTGACCGGTGCTTTCGATTTCTTGTAATCCATAAGAACTATAAATAATGTGGTTTTTGTTTATTCGTGGGTCAATCCTTTGTCACTTTCTTGCACTGGCGTATGTACTTCTCGGCCGTTTCCTTCTCCTTGCTGTCGGGATATTCGTTTATAAAGCCGTAGCACTCGTCCTCAGCGTCGCGGTAACGGTCCAGTTTCTTGGCCTCCACGCTCTGCTGTGCAAGCTCGTATTTGCTCTTCATTATAAGAATGGCGAAGTTCTCGCGCATCTTTGTGTAGGGATAAGCCTTGAGTGCGTTCTGCGAAGTGATGATGCAGGCTTCGTAGTTCGACCCTCCGCCGGTGCAGTTGCCGAAGTATCCGCCAAGGTCATAGTACAGTTTTGCCGAGAGATACTCCTTTTGGACGAGCTTGTCCTGCAGGTCGAAGAGCCTGTTCTGGGCGCTCTGCCTCAGCTTGGAGTCGGGGAAAAGGTCCATAAACTCCTGATAGGCGTTGATGGCACCTATCGTTGGAGTCTGGTCAAGTCGTGGTTCGGGAGTGCTCTGAAAGAGAGACTGGCCTATGTAGTAGGCCGCATGTTCGGCATAAATGCCTTTGGGATATGAAGAAAAATACTTCTTGAATGTGGCGGATGCGCTCTCGTAATCGCCATCGCAATACTCTGCCATGGCCAACATGTAGAGACACTCCTGGGCGTTGTCCGTTCCCTTCTGGATAGTCACCAGTTCTTGCAGCAAAGAGATGCAACGGGTGAACTGTCCGCGCGCAAAACACTCCTTGGCATACTCATACTTATAGTCGTAGTCCTGTGACTTATATACACGGTTATACTGGTTTGCGCAACCGCACAACACCGCTACCGCACAAGCAACCAGGAAAATTCTCTTCATCATCCGGATGTTTTTGGGTTGCAAAAATACGCATTTTCCAACGAACAGCAAAGACTTGCGCCCCTTTTTAGCACTTGTTTA
>CAVHML010000201.1:0-4027 GCA_963636905.1 bacterium | reverse complement strand
TTAAGCATAATGTTGATTTTTATAATTAAACTGTTTAATTGAAATTATACCTATTATTATTGTATGTCCGTTATCCTTCCGCCTTATCCCGGATGTTGTACGCCGGAACGTCAACGGACAAGCAGCTTGCGCACCTGCCTTGTGTCGGTAGAGCGCACGATGTAGAGTCCTTGCTTCAGCGTTGAAAATCCGTTTGCGGCAACATTGTCGGCAACGACATTGCCCTGCAGGTCATAGACCGAGTACTTGTCGTCCGACATTGCCGTATTGTCTATGCCCGTAGGGTCGGGATTGGAGAACTTTATATAAATGGAGTGCGTCTCGCCCCCGCCGGTAACGGTCATAATGGAGTTGAGTTCGCCATAGTTTGTGGCCGCCGTCTCATATTGCGCAAGCACAGACTTTGATGCTGAACAGGTAAACGTGCGTGTGAAAGGCCATTCCTTGATGGGAGCACAGTTGCCGCCCATGCATATCTCCGGCATAGAGCCGATGGTATTGTCAATGAGTTGCACTGTCACCGTACACGATATGTTGTCGTCGGTGTAGTTCTTCAGGGCAAGACTCCCCGTTTCGCAGCAAAAGAGGCCAAAAAGGTTATATGCAGGAGTACACACAACGGTTGAGCCATCGGCCACCACGCCGTCCTTATTCGTGAAGCCGAGCTTCTGCGCCTGTGCGTTCAGCACTGCCGAAGCAAGCATCAATAGTGCAAATACTGTCTTTTTCATATTGACATTCTGTATGTTTTCGTTATCCGCAATCGTTGCTATGCCCTTGCGAGGGGGCAGCTGCGATATTCCAATACCGTTATTGAGCCGCCGGGTGTTGCCCGGTTATGTGCCGTTTGGTCACTTGTATCACGCCCTCGCCGCCGCTCTTATACACGAAAGCCACGGCGGAAACGTTGGCTGCCACCCACCCTTCCGGCACGGTATAGGTGAATGTGTCGGCCTTTGTTGCATCGGCTTCGATGGAGAAGTCGGTGCCCCACGTTCCGTTGACCGCATCGCGCAGCACGTGGTTGTGCACGTACTTCAAGTTATAAAACCCGTTGGGCGTGGTCTGGAGCGACACAAGGCTGTCCTCAACGAGCCATATCTGCAGCTTCGCTCCGCTGACTGCACCGGCAGAGCGGGCGTTGACTGTGACTGTGAGCCGGCGTGTCTGCCCGTCAAAGCTGTTGTCGAGCGACAGAGCCAGTGGACATGACTTCTTCAACTGGCTGTATGTTATGGTGGCCCACTGCTGGTAGGCGGACGTGCCGAGGCGGTCTATCACTCCCATAGGCTGCGACTGTATGCTCCAATAGTCATAGTATATGTTGCCAAGGTCGGTCATAAAGCCCGGATACTGGTCGTTTCCGGCAAAGCCGAAGGGGCCGCTGTGTATGCCGACCGCTATGACTGCGGTGTCGCCAAGCTCGTTTTGCAGGCGTTCAATCTCCTCGATAGCCGTGGGACAGTTGGAGCAACGCTGGCCGGTGAAGTCCTCTATGAGCACTGCATGGCGCGGTGCGAACGTGGCAGTGTCGGGGTTGACAGGGTCTTCCGGGGCGACATAGATGAACCTGTCGCCCTGTTCTATGTTGTCGCACGCCGTGATGGCAAGTGCGGCAAATGCGGGAATTATGCCTTTCAGTACGTTCTTCATTGTTGCAGCGGTGCTTTTAGAAGTTGTAGTTGTACGATAGGGTGAAGCCCTTGGTGGCCGGCACCCAGCGGCACACGCCTCCTGCACAGTTGTAGCCGGCGCGCGTGCGTCCGTAACCGACCTGCAGTCGGTGGGAACCCGTGGTGAAGGTGAGCAGTCCCTGATAGTAGTGAACCTTGGTCTCGCCCACATTATACATATCGGATGCAGTTATCATCCAGTGGGGCAGCACCGAGAGTTCCAGAAGGCCGTAAGCCCAGTCGCCCTCACCCTCGCTGGTGGTGAGATACTGTGCCTCGCCGCGCAGGGTGAACACGTTGTTGAAGCGGTACTTGCCCTCTGCCACGAAGATATTGCTGTGTATCATGGGGTCGCCATGCTGCTCTACGGCCTGTTGGTTGTAGAACTGGTTCATATACATGAGGTGGAGGTGGAAGCTGGGCGACAGCTTCTTGTCCACCTGAACGTTGAAATCCTGATAGTAACGCCGGTCGCCCCACTTGAAGAAGGACGACGTGTAGCCGTCAGAACCCGCCACTGTGCCTTCCACTTCGTTCTTCTGGATGGCGCGGACGTAGGAGAAATTGGCCTTTACCTTAGTTCCGTACTTGCCACCAAGCAGAGTGCGACGCTTGAAGTTGTAGCCCAGCTCTGCCTGATAGGCCCATTCGCCGTCGGCGTTGGTCGCATAGGGATAGAGGGCGGCCAAGGCGTAGGTGTGATCCATGGTGAATGAGGGCAGGTGGTTGAGGTATGACGAGTTGTCGGTGCCGCCATTACGGCTGCGAGCCGAGCGGAACGTCATGTTGTCGCTGCGCTTTGCCTGAAGGAGGAGGCTCATTCCGCGCTTGGAATAGCTGGCCGAAAGCATGGCCACGTGACCCTTGCGGTAGATGTACTTGTTGAGAGTCTCCGGATCCTGCATCTTCTGGGCATACTCGGCGAGCACATTCAGTCCGCCTTTCTGCAAGCGCAGCCGCACATCGTAGGCTCCTACGTTCTCAGGAAGGTTGAGTTTGTGGGTGGCATCGACCATGATGTCTTCGGCTGCCTCGTGCTTTGTAATCCACGATGCACCGAGAGTGAGGAAGGTACCGGAGTTCTGGAGCGGCTTGATCCACTGGTCGAAAGCAAGCTCCACATCGGCTCCGTATATCCACGAGTCGTTGTATTCCCAGTAGGCGCGCTGCTGGCCGACAAGAGCTTTTACTGTCACGCCGCTGAAGGGTTTGGCCATGATGCGTGCACCGCGCAGTGAATTGTCGATACCGAGGCTGCGGTCTTCGTAGGTGCGGAGAATGAAACCAGAACCGAACTGCTCGTAGTAGTGGCCGAGCGTCACTTCGAACTTCTGCCAGTGGCCTTTGACATAGAAATAGGGCACTCCATAGCCGGCATACTTGTTGTCGAAGCCGGGCAGAGGGTGCTGCAGGTACTCGAAACGCAGACCCGCATCGCCGTGGCGGCTCGTGAGCGAAACCTCGGCAAAGCTGTTGGTGAGTGCCGTCTCGCTGTATTCGGGCGCACCAATCTTGGCGTCGCTCTGCGGAAACAGCACGTCGCTCTGTATGCTCCCGCTGACTGTTATCTCATCATCGGCCGGAACAGTGCTCTGCGCCCCTGCCGTAGCGAACGCCGACAGGAGGCAAACCAAGGCGGATATGTGTCTGTATGGTTTCAAAACTGTGGATCTTTTTACTCTAAGACTTTTCTGTTATGCTCCGTATCCCGGACGGCCTGACCGGGAACCCGGCCGTTTATGCCGCAAAACCCGTAGGTTTGCGCCCCGTAACCCGGCCGTTTCCGGGGCGTAACCCGGCACTTTAGGACACAGGCACGGCGTGCCGCCGGGCAAAGGCCGCCGGACTGCGGACTATCGGGCAATCAGTTCGCGCACTTTCTCAATGAGTTCCTGCTCTGCGCCCTCGGTATAGCCGTTGTGCTTATAGACCATGTTGCCCTTGCCGTCGCAGATAATGACGTAAGGTATCATCTGTATGCCGAGAGCACGCTTGAAATCGCTGTTGGGGTCGAGCAGTACGTCATACTCCCAGCCGTTGCCGTCAACGAGGGGCTTCACCTTGTTGATGTTCTGCGCCTGGTCTATGCTCACTGCAAAGAGCTTTACGCCAGTCTCTTCCTGCCAGTCGGCATACACTTCGCTGATGGCTGAAAGCTCGCGGTTGCAGGGTTTGCACCACGTGGCGAAGAAGTCAATGATGAAAGGTTTGCCGTTGTTCGACAGTGTGTCGGTGCGAACGGTCTTGCCGTTGATGTCCTTGAGAGTCACCGAAGGCAGGGTCTGCGCTCCAGCCACGCCAGCCATGGCAAGCAGAGCCGACAGGCACATCATTCTAAGGAACTTCATAAGCTG
>CAVHML010000200.1:0-4032 GCA_963636905.1 bacterium | reverse complement strand
ACGTAGCCGACCCCAACTACCGCCAAGCCATCACCGCCGCCGGCTCAGGATGCCAGGCAGCCATCGAAGCCGAACGCTTCTTGGCGACATCAAATTAAGTGAAGAAGCAACGCTCGGCGGCCGAAGGGAAAGCCAACGAAGAGTGAAGAATTAATTTGAATGTAAGTGGAGAGTGAAGAATGAAGAATTAACGGTCGGCGGCTGAAGGGAAAGCCAAAGTCAAAGCCAATTGGCTACGCCCTGAAAGGGCAACACTCCATAGCCCAGGGCAACGCCCTGGGTATCAGACAGAAAGGTAACCCAACGCCCTGTAAGGGCAAAAGTATATAAGCACGCTTATTGACTATAGACTTTTGCCCTTACAGGGCGCATTGCCGCATACAAACGATACCCAGGGCGGTGCCCTGGGCTATGTACTTTTGCCCTTTCAGGGCGTTGTAAGGGCGGTGCCATGTAGTCGCTGGGCTATGGAGTATTGCCCTTTCAGGGCGCAAGCCATTCTTCACTCTTCACTCTTCGTTTAATAGCCCATAGACCCCAGAAAGTTATCAAGCCATTGAGCAGCAGCAGTTCGTAGCCGAACTTATAGCCCCAATATCGGTTTGCAAGCGTGTCGAGAACGAAGCAAATAATCGGCGAGGCCACGGCGATGAACGGCACAAGACGGTCGTTGACGCTGCACCGGGTGAACAGTCCGAAGGCAAAAAGGCCGAGCAAGGGGCCATAGGTGTAGGACACGAGTATGTAGATGGCATCTATCACACTCGTGGAGTTGACCGCACGGAACACAAGCATGAACACTACGAACACCAGTCCCATGAGGAAATGCACCCTGTGGCGCAGCTTCTCGTCGTCGGGACGGCCACACACATCTACGCAGAAGCACGTTGTGAGCGACGTAAGTGCGGAGTCGGCCGAGCTGAACGATGCGGCTACGATGCCCAAGGTGAACAGTGCCATGACCAGCGTGCCGAGACTGCCCGTTGCGGCAAACATCGGAAGGAGTTCGTCGCCCTGAGTTGGCAATGCCACGCCTTTGTTGGCAGCAAGCAAGGTGAGCAGAACGCCAAGCGCCAGGAAGAGGAAATTGGCCGGAAGAAAGGCAAAGCCATAGGTACACATGTCCTTTTGTGCGTCGCGGAGAGTGCGGCAAGTGAGGTTCTTCTGCATCTTGTCCTGGTCAAGACCGGTCATCACCACCACGACAAACACGCCGCTGAGAAACTGTTTCCAGAAGTTCTGCCGCGAAACCCAGTCATCGAACACGAACACACGGCTCATCGGACTGTCGCAGACGGCCTTGGCGGCTCCGCCGATGCCCATGCCGAGCGACTCCACCACGTGGACTATTATGAGCAATAGGGCGGCAAAGAGGCACAGGGTCTGCAGGCTGTCGGTCCAGACGAGCGTCTTTATGCCGCCACGACGTGTGTACAGCCATATCAGCAGCACCATCAGCGTGGCCGTGACGGCAAACGGCACGCCCCAAGCGTCGAACACAAACCGCTGGAGCAGAGCGCAAACCACATAAAAGGCTACGGCTGCGCCCGACATCTTGGACAGGAGGAAAAACCAAGCCCCAGTCTTGTATGACACAGGGCCAAGCCTCTCGCCGAGATAGGCGTAGATTGACGTAAGCCCAAGCCTGTAGTAGAGCGGCAGAAGCAGAAAGGCCACGACGAAATAGCCGGGAATGAAGCCCAGGCACATCTGCAGATAGGTCATGTCGGAGCGCAAGACCATGCCCGGAACCGACACAAACGTGACACCCGATATGGACGCTCCCACCATGCCAAAGGCCACCATATACCACGGAGAATGTCTGTCGGCGGTGAAGAATGTGGCGTTGGAACTGCTGCGTCCGCCCGCCAAACGGCTCACAAAAAGCAGCACTGCAAAGTAAACCAGTAGTGTAGTAAGGATTATCATGGTGCAAAGGTAAGAAAAACGGCCTATTCTTCATTCTTCACTCCTCATTCTCCATAAATAATATGAAAAAAGGAAAGGATAACGATGGGATTGCCGCAAAAAACGCTAACTTTGCAAGTTGAAATGCGAAATCAAAGCTGAAGACGCGTGAAAATAAAGGAAGTGTTGAACGCCCTTGAACAATTCGCGCCTCTGCCGTTGCAGGAAGACTGGGACAATGCCGGCCTGCAAATTGGATTGACAGAGGCGGATGTATCAGGGGCTTTATTGTGTCTTGACGTCAACGAGCGCATCGTGGACGAGGCAGTAGAAAAGGGATGCAACCTGATTGTGTCGCACCATCCGCTATTGTTTCGTGGCTTAAAGATGATATCTGACAGCGACCAAGTGCAGCGCACGGTGGTGAAAGCCATAGAAAACCGTGTGGCCGTGGTGTCGATGCACACCAACATGGACAACGCCAAGGGCGGAGTGAACTTCAAGATGGCGGAGAAACTGGGGCTGGAAAACGTCAGGTTCTTTGCCCCGAAGACCGCAGGAGGCGTCAGCGGAGGCAGCGGCGTAGTGGGCGAACTGCCCACGGAGATAGCTGCAGACGACTTTGTCGTTGCCGTGAAGAAAGCATTTGGAGTGGAGTGCGCGATGTGCAACGAACTGCTGCGCCGACCTATACGACGCATAGCCCTGTGCGGCGGCGCCGGCGACTTCCTGCTCGGAGAGGCCATAGCGGCCGGTGCCGACGCTTTCGTGACGGGCGAGATGCACTATCACGTGTATTTCGGCCACGAACAGCAGATACAGATATGCGTGATAGGTCACTATCAGAGCGAACAATACACCAGCGAGATATTCAAGTCAATAATCGGGGAGGCCTGCCCTACTCTGCCTGTATACATGACAGAGACGGACACCAACCCCATAATCTATTTATAAGCATAAAGTATGGCAAAGAAAGAAACAACCGACCTGTCGGTAGAAGAGAAGTTGAAAACGCTTTTTGAACTCCAAACGGCCTTGTCGGCAATAGACGAGAAGAAAGCCCTAAGGGGCGAACTGCCGCTTGAGGTGCAGGACCTGGAGGACGAAATTGAGGGACTCTCCACCCGCATCGAGAAAATAGACGGAGACATAAAGGACTTCCAAAAGGCCATCAGCCAGAAAAAGGCCGAGATGACCGAGGCACAGGCCAGCGTGGACCGCTACAAGGCGCAGCTCAACGAGGTGAAAAACAACCGCGAGTATGACACACTGAGCAAGGAAATCGAGTTCCAGTCGCTCGAAATAGAACTGTGCAACAAGAAGATAAAGGAAGCACAGGTGCGTGTGGAGGAGAAAAGCGCAGAACTCAAGGAGAACGAAAACGCAATAGAAGAGCGCAAACGCGACCTCGAAGTGAAGAAAAGCGAGCTTGACGAGATAATGGAAGAGACTCGCACAGAGGAGGAAAAGCTGAAACTCGACGTGAAAGAGCTTGAGGAGAAGATAGAACCGCGCCTGCTCACCTCGTTCAAGCGCATACGCAAGAGCGCACGCAACGGACTTGGCATCGTCTACGTGCAGCGTGACGCCTGCGGAGGCTGCTTCAACAAGATTCCGCCACAGCGTCAGCTCGATGTGAAAATGCACAAGAAAATCATCGTTTGCGAATATTGCGGCCGAATACTCATCGACCCGGAACTGGCAAACGTAGCCCCAGCACAGCCCGTTGTGGAGGAAAAGAAGAAGACAACCCGCAAGCGCACCACCAAAAAGGCCGCAAAGGCCAGCGAAGACGTGGCCGAGGGTTAAATGAAGAATGAAGAACGAAGAGTGAAGAATGAAGAGTGAAGAATGAAAGTTTGCTTATGCGCAGCATTCTTCACTCTTCACTCTTCACTCAAAGATAGGCCATCTTTGGGTCAAAGATATGGGCTTTTTGAGTCAAAGATATGGGTTTTTTGGCTTCTTAATTCTTCATTTGGCGCAGCACTCTTCACTCTTCCTCTTCCCTCTTCACTCTTCACTCAAATAAACTCTTCCCTCTTCACTTTGCAAATAAATTCTTCACTCTTCACTCTTCACTCTTCACTTAAACATGGCCATCAAACCGCACATTTTCTGCCC
>CAVHML010000199.1:0-4038 GCA_963636905.1 bacterium | reverse complement strand
GTCTTGAGGCCCTGAGAAAACCCTGCATATTGATAAGTCAAGCCCACGCCAAGCGTAGGCATTCACGACTTATTCAGATATATGCATTCAAAAGTTTCTCAGGCTTTCAAGACATCCGAACAAATTGCAAACGCAATGCTACTAAAATTTCCGGGGACGCACAGTGCGCACCCTTTCGCTGCAAAGTTACGATTAACAGGCGAACAATCCAAACTATTGCCGCTACAACTGCTGCCGAACCGCCGTAATTGTATCTGTATAGAGCCAACTGTTGCACCGGAAGACAAGGCGTTGTCCTCGAAAAAGTGTATCATAAGCCATATTTTATCCTCGAAAAAGTGTATTTTTGTAGTCAGAAGATTTGTAATTCCGGTGCGAAACCGTGCCGGGAAACCGACTGAAACCTGTTAGAATAACAGCATAATACCTATTGAATAACAACCATGAGTTCAGACAAACCCACCGAGTGGAATCGCTTTTACCTTAAGGACGTGTCGTTCGTGAACCTTATGACGCGCCGCATATTCAACGTTCTGATTGTGGCAAACCCCTACGATGCGTTCATGCTTGAGGATGACGGACGCGTTGACGAGAAGGTTTTTGACGAGTATATGGATTTGGGCATGCGCTATCCGCCCACGTTCACGCAGGTGAGCACCACGGAGGAGGCCAACGAGGTGCTGAAATCCACGGGCATAGACCTCGTGATATGCATGCCGGGCAATGCTGACAACGATGCGTTTGACGTGGCGAGGGCTGTGAAGTCGGCCTCTCCCGGCACCCCGTGCGTGGTTCTCACCCCATTTTCCCACGGCATACGCCGGCGGATGCTCAACGAAGACCTCTCAATCTTTGACTATGTGTTCTGCTGGCTGGGCAACACCAATCTCATACTGTCCATTATCAAGCTGATAGAGGACAAGATGAACATAGAGCACGACATCCGCGAGGCCGGAGTGCAGATGATTTTGCTCGTGGAAGACAGCATCCGCTTCTACTCGTCCATACTGCCCAACCTCTACAACTATATATTGCAGCAGAGCAAGCGGCTCTCCACCGAAGCCCTCAACCCCCATGCCGCCGCCCAACGCAAGCGCGGACGACCAAAGGTGGTGCTGGCGCGAACGTATGAGGAGGCTATGGCTCTCTATGACCGCTATGCCGACAATACGCTGGGGGTGATTAGCGACATAAGGTTTCCCGTCAATGGCGAGAAAGACCCCGAAGCCGGCTTCAAACTGCTGCGCGAAATAAGGCGTAGGGACGAGTTTGTGCCGCTGATACTGCAAAGTGCCGAGACCGAAAACCGAGAGAAGGCCGAGCGGGAGGGCTTCCGCTTCGTTGACAAGAATTCGAAGAAGATGAGCATCGACCTGCGCAACATCATGGAAGAGCACATGGGCTTCGGCGATTTCATCTTCCGCGACCCCACAACCCACAGGGAGATAATGCGTGTGAGGAGCCTTAAGGAGTTGCAGGACAATATCTTCAAGATACCATACGACTCGATGCTCTACCACATCCGCCGCAACCACATGAGCCGGTGGCTGTGCGCGAGGGCGATATTCCCCGTGTCGGCGTTCCTGAAGCACGTTACTTGGAACAAGTTGCAGGACGTTGACGCACACCGACAAATCATTTTCGACGCAATAGTGCAGTACCGCCGCATGAAGAACGTGGGCATCGTGGCCGTGTTCGACCGCGGCAAGTTTGATGCCTACGGCCATTTCGCACGCATAGGCGACGGCTCTTTGGGCGGAAAGGGGCGCGGTCTGGCCTTTCTCGACAACATCATAAAGCGTCATCCCGAACTCCAGCGTTTTGACAACGCCGCCGTGTCCATACCGAAGACCCTCGTGCTGTGCACAGACATCTTCGATGAGTTCATGGACAGGAACAACCTCTACCAGATAGCCCTTAGTGATGCGTCTGACCAGACCATTCTCGACCATTTTCTCAAGGCCCAGTTGCCCGATACCCTTATCGGTGACTTCCTTACCTTCTTCGATGCGGTGAAAGCCCCCATAGCCATCCGTTCTTCGTCGCTTCTGGAGGACAGCCACTACCAGCCCTTTGCCGGAATATACTCCACCTATATGATTCCGTACCTTGACGACAAGTACGAAATGCTGCGCATGCTGGCCTGTGCCATAAAGGGAGTGTACGCATCGGTGTATTACAGCGACTCCAAGGCGTACATGACGGCCACGAGCAACGTGATAGACCAGGAGAAGATGGCCGTGATATTGCAGGAAGTGGTGGGCAGACAGTACGGCGACCGTTTCTATCCCAACTTCAGCGGCGTGCTCCGCTCGCTCAACTACTATCCCATAGGCGACGAAAAGGCGGAGGAGGGCATAGCGAGCCTCGCCCTCGGACTGGGCAAGTATATCGTTGACGGCGGCCAGACGCTGCGTGTGAGTCCGTCGCACCCCAACCAGGTGTTGCAGACGAGCGAGATGGAGACGGCACTGCGCGACACACAGACACGTTTCTATGCTCTCGACATGAAGCACACGGGCGAAGACTTCAAGGTGGACGACGGGTTCAATATCCTCAACCTCCGTGTAAAGGAGGCCGACAAGGACGGTTCGCTCAACTATATCGCCTCCACGTTCGACCCCTATGACCAGGTTATACGCGATGGCATATACGAGGGCGGCCGCAAGGTAATTACTTTCAGTGGTGTACTGCAACAGGGAGTGTTCCCGCTGCCGGAGTTGCTTCAGGACATACAGCAGCTTGGAGCCGGAGAGATGCGCCGTCCGGTTGAAATGGAGTTCGCCTGCAACCTCAACGCCGACCGTTCCGGCGAATTGTATCTGCTTCAGATACGTCCGATAGTCGAGAGCAAGCAGAAACTCGACGAGAATCTCGACGCAATACCCGACGACAAGTGTCTGCTTCGTTCCGACAATTCGCTCGGCCACGGCATCTGCGACGATGTGCAGGACGTTGTATATGTGAAGACCGACGACAATTTCACAGCAGCCGACAATCCGGCCATCGCGCGCGATATAGAGAAGGTGAATAAGGGCTACCTTGACAGCGGCCGCAGTTACATCCTTGTGGGACCTGGCCGCTGGGGTTCGAGCGACTACTGGCTCGGCATACCCGTGAAGTGGCCGCACATCAGCGCAGCCCGCGTCATTGTGGAAGTAGGACTGAAGAACTACCGTGTCGATCCGAGCCAGGGAACCCACTTTTTCCAGAACCTGACATCGTTCGGAGTGGGCTATTTCACCATAAACACGTTCACAGGTAGCGGCATCTTCCGCAAAGACATACTCGACAGCATGCCCGCAGTGGCCGAAACCGACCGTGTGCGCTGCGTCAGGTTTGCCTCTCCGCTCCGTATAATGATGGACGGAAAGAGGCAAAAGGGACTTGTGCTTTACGGCGAATAAAACTTCGCTATTGGCGTAAAACATACCCATATTAACAAAATGTAACTTTGTGCATGAAATTTTCCCCGTTTACGCTTGGTGTATACCGTACTTTTTCTTATTTTTGCGATATATCACTGACACAGTGGCAGAGATAGGTAGCCTTAGAGGCACGAATAAGTAACCTTAAAACTGATATTACTATGAACGTGGAAAGAATTATGCAACAGCTGGAGCAGAAGCATCCGGGTGAATTGGAGTACTTGCAGGCAGTGAGAGAGGTGCTGTTGTCTGTGGAAGACGTGTACAACAAGCATCCTGAGTTTGAGAAAGCCAAGATAATAGAGCGCATTGTTGAGCCGGAACGCGTGGTCACTTTCCGCGTGCCTTGGGTGGACGACAAGGGCGAAGTACACGTTAACCTCGGCTACCGTGTGCAGTTCAACAGTGCCATCGGCCCCTACAAGGGCGGTTTGCGCTTCCATCCGTCGGTAAATCTGTCCATATTGAAGTTCTTGGGCTTTGAACAGACGTTCAAGAATGCACTCACTACGCTGCCGATGGGCGGCGGTAAAGGTGGCGCAGACTTCTCTATCCGTGGCCGTTCGGACAATGAAGTGATGCGATTCTGCCACTCGTTTATGACCGAACT
>CAVHML010000198.1:0-4065 GCA_963636905.1 bacterium | reverse complement strand
TGCAGCCTCTTCGAGGCTATGCCATGCACCGTAAGCCCCACGAGCCGTACCTTATTATATATAGGTGCAGCCTCTTCGAGGCTATGCCATGCGCTGCAAAGCCCTACAACCTCTACCTTATTATATATAGGTGCAGCCTATCCGAGGCTATATGTCGTGTTTAAGTCAGTGCTTTGGCATAAAGTACTGGGCTGAAACACTCACTTTGCCGGTGGATACGCCACACTTACAAACTACGATCGTGTGTTTCTTGACACGTCACCGATATATTATCGCTTAACGGTTGCGGTGTCTGTGAGGGGTAAAGGCGGACTGTCTGGCACTAAAATGTGGCATACCGCCTTTGCGGTTATGGCCTTTTCCGCTAACTTTGCAACCACTTATGGAGAATATATTGGAACAACTGAACGACAGCCAGCGCAGTGCTGTGGAGTATTGCGACGGTGCGCAGCTGGTGATAGCCGGAGCCGGTGCCGGAAAGACGAGGGTTTTGACCTTCAAAATCGCCTATCTGCTGCAACAGGGCTACGAGCCTTGGAACATACTCGCCCTGACTTTTACCAACAAGGCGGCAAAGGAGATGAAGGAACGCATAGGCGGAATGGTGGGAAACGACACTGCGAGCCGCCTAAGCATGGGCACTTTCCACTCCGTTTTCGCCCGTATTCTCCGCACAGAGGCACGCTCCATAGGCTACGAACCCAACTTTACCATCTACGACCAGAGCGATTCGCGCCAATTGGTCAAGAACATAATAAAGGAAATGCAGCTTGACGACAAGGCATACAAGCCGTCGGGCGTGGCCGACCGCATCAGTTTGGCCAAGAACAGGCTGCTTCTGCCGCAGGCCTATGCCGCCAATGCCACCGCCATGTCGGCCGATGCCATGCACAAGATGCCGGCCTTGAAGGACATATACCGCCGCTATGCGGAACGGTGCAGGCTGGCCAACGCCATGGACTTCGACGATTTGCTGCTGAATACCTACCTTCTGTTCCAGCGCAACGACGACATAAGGCTCAAATACGCCGGACTTTTCCACTACGTCCTGGTCGATGAGTATCAGGACACCAACTATGCGCAGCAGCAGATATTGCTCCAGCTGACCAAGGACAGGCAGCGCGTGTGTGCAGTGGGCGACGATGCGCAGAGCATCTACAGCTTCCGTGGAGCAAATATCGACAACATACTGAAATTCAACGAGTGCTATAAGGATGCCAAACTGTTCAAATTGGAGCGCAACTACCGCTCCACGCAACTGATAGTGGAGGCGGCCAACAGCCTTATCCGGCACAATTCGCACCAGATACCCAAACAGATTTACAGCGAAAACGAGCACGGCGACAAGCTAACCCTAAAGCCTGCCTACAGCGACAGGGAGGAGTCGCTCATCGTATGCAACGACATAAAGGCCATAATGCGCAGCGACAGGTGCGGCTACGGTGACTTTGCCATACTCTACCGCACCAATTCGCAGAGCCGATGCTTTGAGGAAAGTCTGCGGAAGGCCGACATACCGTACAAAATCTACGGCGGCCTGAGCTTTTACCAGCGCAAGGAGATAAAGGATGTCATCGCCTATTTCCGCCTTGTGGCCAATCCTGACGACGAAGAGGCACTGCGCAGGGTGATCAACTACCCCAAGCGCGGACTCGGCGACACCACTTTGGCCAAGATAACCGACGCTGCGTTGCGCGAGGGGGTGAGCCTTTGGAGCGTTGTCTCCGCCCCACGGCAGTACGGACTGGCCGTCAGCGGTGCTACAATGGGCAAACTGCAGCAGTTCAGCCTTATGGTTGACGGCTGGAGGGGGCGCATCGCAAGCGAAGACGCGCTCATTCTCGGACGCAATATCATAATGGAAAGCGGCGTGGGGCATGACATTAGTTCAGGAAACAACGACCCTGAAGACATAGCAAGGCGAGAGAACCTTGACGAATTTCTTGCAGGTATGCAGGATTTCGTGGAGAGTAGGCGCGAGGAAGGCAACGGCAGCGTGTCGCTGACCGACTTCCTACAGGAGGTGTCCCTTATGACTGACCTTGACAGCGACGGCTCTGACGACGGCCAGAAGGTCGTTCTTATGACGATACACAGTGCCAAGGGACTTGAATTTCCCACGGTTTTTGTCGTGGGGATGGAAGACAACATCTTTCCCTCGCCCATGTGCGGCGACAATCCGAGGGCTTTGGAGGAAGAACGCCGCCTGTTGTATGTGGCAGTCACCCGTGCCGAGAAGCGTTGCATACTCACTTGCGCCCAAAACCGCTTCCGTTACGGGCATCTGGAGTGCGGCTCTCCGTCGCGTTTCCTTAGGGATTTCGACCCGAAACTGCTTCATGTGGTGCAGTCGAAGGGCGGTTCCGGGAGCTACAAATCTATGGACTACGGCAGCAAGCCCCGTTGGCAGCAGCAAAATCCGCACCCTGTGGCCACGCAATTCCGGGCAGACCCGATGCCCAGAGCAGTGCCCCAGCGGGCGGAAGAGCCACGGACAAGTCCGTTCAGCGAGGCGTTTGAGCGCAAGGTATTGAGTGCCGGCGGTAGGCTGCGCCCCGTTTCGTCCGTGCCGGTGCGGCAGTCTCCGGCTGCAACGGGTGCGTCAGGCGGTGCGAAGCGCGGCTCCGGCTACGGCATCAGTGTGGGTAATCGTGTGGAACACCCCCGTTTCGGCCTCGGAGAGGTTATAGGTCTTGACGGAGAGGGGGAGAGTTGCAAGGCCATAATACGCTTTGATAACATAGGAGTGAAGCAGTTGCTGCTCAAGTTCGCCCCCTTGAAAGTCCTGTAAAGCCATTGTTTCAGTGCTTTACCGCGACCTTTGCAAATACAAGGAGTACAGTAAGTTATAGCAAACGCACGGTTTGCAGAATACAAACCGCCCGTTTAGCCATCGTAAACGGCCTGTTTACGGTAGCCAAACGGGCGGTTTATTGTGTGTAAACGGCCGCTTTGTTGTGCGTAAACGGCCGCTTTGTTTTCCTCAAACCGTCAGTTTGAACGTCATGCAAGCCCAGTTGTTGTCCTCTTTCCCGGCGGTTTTCACCAGTCCGAGGCTCTTGGCGTGCTCCTCAAGCATGGGTTTGTCTTCTGTGTAGAAGCCGCTTGTGAGCAGTGTGCCGCCGCTTTTCATCACGCCGACCCACCGCTTCATGTCGGCCAGCAGTATGTTGCGGTTGATGTTTGCGGCCACTATGTCGAAGCGTTGCGCCGTGTTCTCTATAACGGATGAGTCGCCGAGCAGTGCCGTGTAGCCGTTTTCCACCCTGTTGATTATGGCGTTGTGGCGCGCATTATCTACACTCCACTCGTCTATGTCGTAGCCTGTCACCTGCCGTGCGCCCAGTTTCAGAGCCAATATGCCCAGAATGCCGGTGCCGCACCCTGCATCGAGGATGTCTTTCCCTTGGGGCTGCGCCTCCATGAGGGCGGCTGCCATCATGCGGGTGGTCTCGTGGCTGCCCGTACCGAACGCCTGGTGCGCGTCAATCTCCACACTTGTCCCGGCCATTTGGGCGGGCAGATGGCGTCCGTCGTGTATCACGCACCCGTCACCCACCGTGATAGGCTCGAAACCCCGGCTCTCCCACTCCTCGTTCCAGTCCCTGTCCTCTGCGTCAGTCAACGTGTAGGTGATGCCAACCCCGCCTATGGGGAAGTCCGAAACGGCCTGTTCCAGTGCGTTACGGTCGAGGTGGGAGGTCTGGACATAGCCGTTCATGCCCTCCAAGGTTTCCTCAAACGACTCGAAACCGGCCTCGCCGGCAGCATCAGCCAGCAGATCGCGCACGTCGCCCAGCAGTTCCTCTGGCGCATCTATACTGAATGTCACTTTGTAGTACTTCATTTCTGTTGCTCTTCTGTTTGTTGTCTGCAAAGTTAACGCCTTTTCCCCACACGGCACGGCATTTGTAGAAAAAGTATAAAATAGGGGTTTTCCCACAGCTTTTTAGGGCATTTCCCTATGCGGAAAGCCTTATTAGGCTTATCTTTGCATAAGGATATAAAACAGAAAGGAGCGTTTTGTATGAAAAGAATTGTTTTTCTGACTCTCGCAATCGGGGC
>CAVHML010000197.1:0-4099 GCA_963636905.1 bacterium | reverse complement strand
GCCGAGTACAGGCCCTTCGGGTGACTCCGGGGCGGCTGTCGCACCGGCGCAAGTCCCTCTCCTTGAACGGAAAATCCGGCATTGCACAGCACAGAGCATGAGCCTGTCCGGCACACCCCGTCCGTTTACGTTCCGTAAACACGGCATTTACGCATCGTAAATGCCGTGTTTAGCACCCGTAAATGCCGTGTTTAGGAGTGGTAAACGGCCTGTTTACGCTCCGTAACCTGTCCGTCAGTATTTCGCAAGGCGGCACACCCCAAACCCCTGAGTGTGGGATTTTTTTTGAAAAAAGGCCAATTTTCTTTGTTTGGTTGGCGGAAAATGGTATCTTTGCAACGGATGTACCGCTTGAAACTATATACATTTTGATGTAAACGTGCGGCGACTTAAATCTATAGACTGACCGTCGGTTTGTACTGACACTACGACTAACAACATTATAATACTATTCAACATGAAAAAGCAGTTACTTTTCGTGGCCTTATCCGCCCTTGTGGGGGGGTAATTTAGCCCTTGCAGACACATCTGTGCTCACATCAGAGGACGGATGGACTAAAATCACTTCGATAAGCCAATCGGACATTGCAAGCAATTATTACGTTTTCGTTGACAACGCCGCCGATTTGATGCTTGGACTTGCCAAGAGTTCAAATCAGACGTACAGTGCAATGTTCTATCAAACCTCTACAGCCGACGTTTACAATGATCTCTCTAATGTATGGATGCTTGAAGCAAACGGTAGCGACTATGCTGTTCGCAATTTAGGACGCAACCAACTACAGTTACAGACCGAATATAGCGGCACTAATAACGACATTCACTGGCGTCAAAACGACCAAGCTGCATCTTGCGAGTGGACAGGCCTTTCTTTAACTTATGCCGACAGCAAGTGGACGCTGACCTCTACTAAGTACAACCGTCCGTTGGGAGTGTATAATGACGGGACTACGTCTCCGGCCAATGGGACGGAGATAGGCGCTAATTCGACTGATAAAAGCACTTCTTTCCAGATTTATGCCATTTCAAGAACAAAGTTTCTCGAAAATTACAAGACGAAACTTTCTGGAGCAACGGCAGATAATCCACGCAATGCCACATTGTTGATAACCAACCCGGACTTCAATGCCAACAACTGCACTGGTTGGAGCGGCACAACTGGCAATACCGGGCTTGGCGGTGGAGCTGCAGAGTTTTGGCATAAATCCTCTTATGACCTGTACCAAACTTTGACGGGTTTGGCAAACGGTAAATATCAGGTCAATGTACAGGTTGTACAGGAGGGAGACAAGACGGTTCAGTTGTATGCAACAACCGCTTCTGGCACAGAAACGGCTGTTGCGACAGCTACAACGGGCGCAAAGCTCAATAATTGGACAAGCGAATTGATTTCCAATGGGGTCTATATGGGGCGTGATGAAGCACTTGGCAAGATTTCAGTGACGGTCAATGTGACCGACGGGAACCTCACTATCGGTCTTAAAGATGCCGACCCAAGCAACCACTGGGTAGTTTTCGACAACTTCACCATGTCATATCTGGGCACTGTTGACCTTTCCGAGTATGTTACAGCATACAAGGCAGCACTTGAAGCAGCAAAGGCTGTCAATCAGGAAAGTCCAATGAACAAGGATATACTCACGGCTTTGACAACAGCTTTGAGTACTTATGCCAGCGTTAGCGAGACCGACCAGTCTGCATTGGTTACAGCTACAGGCGCACTGAACACAGCCACAGCAAACGCCACTGCCTCCATTGCAAGCTACGTCACAGCCAATACGGCCATCACGAATGTGGAGAAGTTTATCAACAGCACCAACTTCTACACAGAAGCTGCACTCAATACATACAAGACAAACGACTATACCAATCCCAAAACGAAGTATGACGCACGGACACTGACCGACACGGAGATTGCCGCATTGCAAGACCCGTATGTTAAAGGAGGATACAATGCAGAGCGCAATGTCTGGGCGTTGCTTAAGAGTGCATGGTCTGACGGTTCAATCGTTGCCAACACATGGTCAACAGAAGGTGACAATGACGGTTCTAATTTCAAACTTCCATTCTTGCAGTGGTGGGTTGCTGATACACAAACGCTTCCTACCGGTACAAAGACAGGAACAGTCGAAGGCTTGACCTCTGGCAAGGTATATGAAGTCTCTGCCAATGTGCGTGTGCGCAAGTCCAATGGCAAGACTGAAGTCAAGGGCGTGACAATGGATGTGAACGGAGGAGCATCTGTTAATGTCTCCGACGGCACACAGGTCGGCTCTTCTCAGCTCTACTTAAAGGGCGTGGTAAAGACTTACGGTCTCGTAGGCGAGGATGGAAAGTTGAACATCAACTTTACGGCAGCGGACGGTAATACCATCAACTGGCTTGCTTTCAAGGATGTGAAATACACCGAAAAGGACATCGCTGTGCTCAATGAAGATGGCGACAACAGCTCCATTACATCCGCCGAAAACACCAATATCGGTGTGAAGCGTTCGTTCACGTCCTACAAATGGAACTCGGTTGTACTGCCGTTCAGCATGACCTACTCGCAGGTACAGGCCTTCTTCGGCACTGGAACGAAGACAGCAACATATACAGGTGCCACGGCTGACGGTACAACCAAGACCATCACACTCAATTTCTCAACCAGCGAAGGCAACAATGTGTCCATCGCGGCCAACACTCCCTGCTTGATTCGCCCGACAAAGGACGTGACTTTCGCTGTGGCCGAGGGTGTTAATGTGGCTGCTCCCACCGATGCTTCGTCATACGACACCTCTTCGCTAACTGTGACTAAAGGTTTGGTCAACTTCGTGGGCACTTACAAGAATGGAGGCCTGACTGTCACCGACCAGGACTTCTTCCTGAGCAACGACAACAAGCTCTACCGTGCCAAGGGAGGCGAAAGTATCAAGGCTTTCCGCGCCATTTTCCGCCTCAATTCCAATGTTGACTCTGATGCGAAGCTCGTGATGTCGCTCGACGGACTGGACGAGACAACCTCTATCCAAAGCGTCGGCAAGACTCAGGGCGCACAGTACAATGTGTATAACCTTGCCGGACAGGTGGTAAAGCGCAACGCCGCTTCTTTGGACGGACTCCAGAAGGGTCTCTACATAGTCAACGGCAAGAAGGTTGTGGTAGAGTAACAGAGTGAAATCAACAGGATGTTTAATTCAAAAGCACAAGAACAATGAAAAAATCAGCATATATCAAACCTTCAACCCACATTGTGGAGTTGCAGAATGAAACGGATTTCATGGTGGCAGCTTCGGCTGGCTACAATGTCACCCCAAGCAGTGGCCTTAACGACAGCTTCACTTTCGGAGGCCAGTCTGACGGTACGCATGAGATAAACGCCAAGCGAGGCGGCGGCGTTTGGGGCTTTGACGAGGAAGACTAAGTTCTTCCTCAGAGTCAAGCGGCTTCCAACCGCCTGTAATAAGTAAGTTTAATATACCGGGAAAACCGGTTTGGGGAGAGGGTGTCGCCGAGATACTCTCTCCCTTTGTGTTGTTTGCGGCGGAGGTCGGTGCCTTTTTGCCAACTGAACGTGGCAAAGGCAGTGGCTATGTGCCTTTTTGTTCATAGGTAAGGCAAAAAAACGATGGTTGAACGGCTGCTTATGCCAATTTTTCCTACCTTTGCATGGTGTATAAACGCGCAAGCGGGGTGGGGCAACCCGTTCCCTTGCTGTTTCAAAACCATATAAATATCATGAAGAAGAAAATCCAATTCAGCCTTGTCTATAGGGACATGTGGCAGTCGTCGGGCAAGTTCCAGCCCCGAAAGGACCAACTGGAGCGCATAGCCCCGGCCATAATCGACATGGGATGCTTCGCCCGCGTGGAGACAAACGGCGGTGCGTTCGAGCAGGTCAACCTGTTGGCCGGCGAAAACCCCAACGATGCGGTGCGCGCCTTCTGCAAACCGTTTAACGAAGCGGGCATCAAGACCCACATGCTCGACCGCGGACTGAACGCATTGCGCATGTATCCGGTGCCTGACGACGTGCGTCAGCTGATGTATAAGGTCAAGCACGCGCAGGGAGTGGACATCCCACGCATATTCTGCGGACTCAACGACGTGCGCAACATCA
>CAVHML010000196.1:0-4111 GCA_963636905.1 bacterium | reverse complement strand
TGGACCTACCGCAAGGGCTGGAAGGCTCCGCAGTGTGCCGGTGTGATACACACCGACTTCGAGAAAGGCTTTATCCGTGCCGAGGTTATCAAGTATGAAGACTACATCCAATACGGCTCGGAGGCCGCCGTGCGCGAGGCCGGACGCATGGGTATCGAGGGCAAGGAGTATGTTGTGCAGGACGGCGACATCATGCACTTCCGCTTCAACGTATAACGCAGTTCCATAAACACAGGTGGATACTGAAAGAATTCCACCGCAACAACTACACGAAAAATCATGTCTGCACTGCTCAACTACATCGTCTGGAACCCCGACCTCAAGGCTTTCTTCGGCCTGAGGTGGTACAGTCTGTGCTGGCTTGTGGGGCTTGCGCTGGCCTATGCCATAGTCCGGTGGCTCTACAAGCGGCAGAAGATAGCCGACAACCTGTTTGAACCGCTGTTCATCTACTGCTTTCTGGGCATCCTCATCGGTGCCCGCCTGGGTCATTGTCTGTTCTACGAGCCGGGCTACTTCCTGTCTTCCGGCAGCCACGTGGTCGAGATGCTCCTGCCCATACGCTTTCTGCCCGAAGGCGGATGGAAGTTTACCGGCTACGAAGGCCTTGCGAGCCACGGCGGAACGCTCGGACTGATGATAGCCCTGTGGCTCTATGTGCGCAAGACAAAGGTGGGCATCTGGACCGTACTCGACAACATAGCCATAGCTACGCCCGTCACGGCGTGCTTCATACGACTGGGCAACCTGATGAACTCGGAGATTATAGGTAAGGTGACCGACGTGCCTTGGGCTTTTGTCTTCGAGCGTGTCGATGCCGCACCGCGCCATCCCGGCCAGCTCTACGAGGCTTTGGCCTACGCCGTGCTGCTGTTCATCGGCCTCGCCCTTTACCGCAAGCATCCCGAAAAGGTGGGTACGGGCTTCTTTTTCGGCCTCTGCCTGACCTATATCTTCACGGCCCGCTTCTTCATAGAGTACACCAAGGAGGTGCAGGAAGCCTTCGAGGCATCGCTGCCGCTCGACATGGGACAGATACTTAGCATACCTTTCATCATCATCGGCGCAGTCTGCATGGCGAGAGCCGGGAAGAAAGCCAAATAAAGCCGCAGGGTTACGGTAGAAAAACCGCCCGTTTGTCAGTCTTAAACCGGCTGTTTGCGAGTCATAACCCGGGCATTTACAACACCAAACCATCGCATTGAGACAGCCAAACCATCGCATTGAGACAGTCTGACCGCCGCAACTGGCTGGAAAAGAAGTGCAAAGAGGGTAGGGTAGGGGCATGGAAAAAGGGCGGAACTACCGCCCTTTCACTATCCGTTTTATGTCGTTGAGCTTGTTGAGAGCCTCCACGGGAGTCAGATTGTTGATGTCCAGACCGAGTATCTCGTCGCGTATCTGGCAGAGAACGGGGTCGTCGAGCTGGAAGAAGCTGAGCTGCATGCCCTCCCGACTGCCCGCTATCTCCGCCGTAGGACGCGCCGCAGTGCCCACAGACGCATTGTCTGCCTCAAGCTGCTTGAGTATTACGCCGGCGCGTTTCACTATGCTGCGGGGCATACCTGCTATCTCTGCAACGTGAATACCGAACGAATGTTCGCTTCCTCCGCGCTGCAGCGTGCGCAGGAAGATTACCTTTCCGTCTATTTCCTTGACGCTTACGTTGTAGTTCTTTATGCGTTTGAAGTGCTTTTCCATCTCGTTCAGCTCGTGATAGTGGGTGGCAAAGAGCGTCCGGGCGCGCGCTTTGGGGTGCTCGTGCAGGTATTCCACTATCGCCCAGGCTATGGATATGCCGTCGTAGGTGCTCGTTCCGCGCCCCAACTCGTCGAAAAGCACGAGCGATTTGGGCGACACGTTGTTGAGAATGTTGGCCGCTTCGGTCATTTCCACCATGAATGTCGATTCGCCAAGGGCTATGTTGTCGCTCGCACCCACACGGGTGAAAATCTTATCCACCAGACCTATCCTTGCGCTCTCGGCCGGTACGAAACAGCCAATCTGCGCCATGAGCACGATAAGTGCCGTCTGGCGCAGCAGAGCCGACTTACCGGCCATGTTGGGGCCGGTGATTATCATTATCTGTTGCCGCTCGTTGTCCAGCTCAATGTCGTTGGGCACGTAGCTTTCCCCCACGGGTAGCTGTGTCTCAATCACCGGGTGGCGGCCCTGGTGTATGTCGATTGTGTCCGAAGAGTCTATCTGCGGACGCACATAACGGTGCTCTTCGGCTGTCTTGGCGAACGAGAGCAGACAGTCGAGCCGCGCTATGAGGTTGGCGTTGATCTGTATCTGCGGTATGAACTCCTGCATCGACATGACCAAATCGGCAAAGAGCTTTTGTTCCAAAGCCAGTATTTTGTCCTCCGCACCGAGTATCTTCTCCTCATATTCCTTCAGTTCCTGCGTGATATACCGCTCGGCGTTGGCCAGCGTCTGCTTGCGTATCCAGTCGGAAGGCACGTTGTCCTTATACGTATTGCGCACCTCCAGATAGTAGCCGAACACGTTGTTGTAGCCTATCTTGAGGCTCGCTATGCCCGTCTGCTCCGTCTCGCGCTGCTGTATCTTGAGCAGATAGTCCTTGCCGCTGTAGGCTATGTTGCGCAGTTCGTCAAGCTCAGCGTTCACCCCAGTGTTTATCACGCCGCCCTTGGCCACGAGTTGCGGCGGGTCGGGGCACACTTCACGGTCTATACGTTCGCGCAATGACTCGCACAGGTTGAGCTGTTCGCCAATCCTTTCCAAGGCCCTGTTGGCGGAATACAGGCACGCTGTCTTCACTGGCTGCACGGCTTCGAGGGCCACCTTGAGCTGTACCACCTCGCGGGGCGACACTCTGCCCACGGCCACACGGGATATTATGCGCTCCAAGTCGCCCACACGCCGCAGCTGCTCGTCGATGCACTGGCGGAAATTGGGTTCTCTGAAGAAGTAATCCACCACGTCAAGCCGTTCGTTTATGCGCCCTTCGTCCTTCAAAGGGAACACTACCCACCGCCTAAGCAGACGGCTTCCCATGGGCGACACGGCGCGGTCTATCACGTCAAGCAGCGATGCACCGTCCTCCTGCATGGGACTTAGCAGTTCCAGACTGCGTATCGTGAACTTGTCAAGCCTCACGTAACGCTCCTCTTCTATGCGTGCCAGCGACGTGATGTGGCCTATCTGCGTGTGCTGGGTCATCTCCAGATACTGCAGAATGGCACCGCTCGCTATCACTCCGTTGCTCAGATGCTCCACGCCAAAGCCCTTCAGGTTCTTCACACCGAAGTGTTTGAGCAGCTTTTCACGCGCACTCTGTTCGGTGAACACCCAGTCGTCAAGCTCGAAGGTGAATATCTTTGAACCGAAATGGCTCTCGAAGTCCTGCTTTCTGCCCCGTTCAAAGAGCACCTCCTTGGGCGAGAAGCTGCCGAGCAGCTTTTCCACGTAGTCGAAAGTGCCCTCGCCGGTGAGGAACTCGCCCGTGGAGATGTCGAGAAAGGCCACTCCGCACGCCGATTTGCCGAAATGTACCGCTCCCAAGAAGTTGTTTTCGCGATAGTTAAGCACATTGTCGGTCATGGCCACTCCGGGCGTCACAAGCTCCGTTATGCCGCGTTTTACGAGCTTCTTGGTCAGTTTCGGGTCCTCAAGCTGGTCACATATAGCCACCCTCTTGCCCGCCCGCACGAGCTTGGGCAGGTATGTGTCGAGCGCATGGTGGGGAAATCCGGCCATTTCCGAGCCTTTTTCCGACGAGCCGTTGCTGCGTCTGGTGAGCGTAATGCCGAGTATTTTCGATGCAACGACGGCATCCTCGCAGTACGTCTCGTAGAAGTCGCCGCAGCGGAAGAGCAATATTGCATCGGGATGCTTGGCCTTGAGGTCGAAGAACTGGCGCATCATCGGGGTCAGTTCCTTGTCTTTCTTTGCCATAGAGCGTATGTTGTTTGTCCTTGTCCCATCGGGAAAGGCGTGAAAGTTTACGTGCAAAGTTAATGCAAATGGGGCAAACGGCAAAGAAAAGGCCTCAGTCCAGGAATAAAAACCCGCCCGTTTAGCCTCCGCAAATGGCCGGGTCAGGCATCACAAATGGCCGGTTTTTACAGCAAAAGGGTAGGGG
>CAVHML010000195.1:0-4137 GCA_963636905.1 bacterium | reverse complement strand
CAGCCGGGCAATGCGACAGGTTTTCTTAATCATACAGCTTGGTTTTTTCATTATACAGTCAGATTTATGCAGTCAAGTTTCTGTGCACAAAAATACTATTTCTGACCGAAAAAATGCACAAGAGTACAAGAAAACGGATAAATGTCACCGTGTAAAGCACGAATGTACAATTACCTTTGCGGCAGGCTATAAGATGAAAAAGTTTGAAAAAATCAGACAAGAAAGCGGTTGGATTCTGCAAACGTGCCACTTGGCACCCGTAAATGGTGCATTTAGACTCCGTAAATGCACCATTTACGGGTCGTAAACACGGCATTTACGAAGCGTAAATGCACCAGTTTCTGAAACCCTCTGCCACAGGGGTTTTCAGAAACCATGCCGTCAGGACTCAAAGAACTATCTACTAAATAAATAAAAATGACAAAAACAATCAAGACAACCACGACATTTATCATGGCCATCGTACTGCTTATTGCGGCAACCATGACTGTTTCGGCAGCGGAGACAGGCGTTCCGCACTTCGTGAAGCGCATAGTAGGCATGCAAACTCCGCAGTTTCCCAACCGCCAACTGAGCATTGCCAAGACGGGAGCGAGGCAGCATAGGCTTTCAACCGCCGCCATACAGAAGGCCATCGACCGCCTTTACGCCAAGGGAGGCGGCACTGTCATAGTGCCGCCCGGCCACTGGATCACGGGGCGCATAGAGTTGAAGAGCAACATCAACCTGCACATAAGCGAGGGGGCCACGCTTGAGTTCTCCGGAAGCGTGAAAGACTATCTGCCGGTGGTGAAGACACGCAACGAGGGAGCCGACATCGCATCGCTCGGAGCCATGATATACGCTTGCGGACAGCAGAATATAGCTGTCACGGGCAAGGGGGTCATGCTCGCCCCCGACACCCTCTGCGAAATCTACCGCAAGCGTGACCATGGCGTAACCGCCGAGAGCGAGGAGCGAATGGCACGGAGCAGAGTGTTCGACGGCACCGACGGCACCGTGTATCTGCCCACATTCATCGGCCCGATCGACTGCCAGGACATACTCATCGAGGGCGTTACGCTCAACAGGTCGATATTCTGGAATATAGCACCTGTGTATTGCACTGGCATAACCATACGCGGCGTGACCGTAAACAGCCACGGGCACGGCCGCACCGACGGCATCGACATCGACTCAAGCACCGACGTGCTCATCGAGAACACCACGCTCGACTGTGGCGACGACTGCCTTGCACTCAAGTCAGGGCGCGGACTGGAGGCCACAAGACTGGCGCGGCCTACGGAAAACGTGGTGATAAGGAACTGCCACGTGAAGCGCGGCAGCGGCGGAGTGGCTATCGGCAGCGAGACGGCGGGCATGATACGCAACGTGTATGTTGACAACATCACAATGGAAAGCCCGTCCCACGGCATATACATCAAGACCCGCCGTCCGCGGGGAGGCGGTTGCGACAGCATTTTCATAAACAATATAAAGGTGGAAACGGCAAGAAGCTCGGCCATAGACATAGGGATGCTCGGCTCAAGAAAGTGGGTTGGCGAGCTTGCCGACAGGCTTCCGCCAAGACAAGTGAACGAGCTGACGCCGCGTTTCAGCAACATCTTCATCAACGGGTTGACGGTTGGTAGCTGCAAGTCGCTCCTCAGCGTGTGCGGACTGCCCGAAAGCCCAGTGGAAAACCTCGTCATAAGAAGCGTCAAGTCGGACAACAAGAAAATGAAGATGCACGATGTGGGCAAGTTCGAGATAAGTTTCACAAAATGAAAACAGCCCGGAGCAATTGGAAAAACGCAGCGGGAATTTTACAGAACCACCCTGTACAAACCTTCAAAACGATATGGAAAAGAACATGAAAAGGCGGCTCGCACTGCTGCTGGCGGGCTTATTGGCCACAGCAAGCGCCACAGTCGCCGCCGCAACGAGGCAGGACATCACAATAAACGACGGCTGGACAGTGAAGCCGATGGCCACTCCGCAACGCACAGTCATGCCAGACAAAGTGACGCTGCCGCACACTTGGAACAGCAAGTACACAAGCGGAACATCGTACAACCGCGAGACAACGGTGTATGAGCGCAACCTCGCCGTCAGCAAGGTCATGCTTGACGGGAAGCTCCGCCTGTTTCTGCTCTTTGAAGGGGTCAATTCCGTGGCCAACGTGTTCATCAACCGCCGCTCTGTCGCCACCCACAAGGGCGGATATACGGCCTTCTGCGTGGAAATAACCGGCCTTGTCAATGCCGGAGACAACCTTCTGGAGGTGTGGGCGAGCAATTCTTTCCGCACAGACGTGCTCCCCATAAGCGGCGACTTCAACGTTCAGGGAGGCATACACCGTCCAGTACACCTGATAGTGACCCCAACAGACTGCATAGCCCCCGACTTCTACGCCTCATCGGGCGTGCAGATACGTCAAAACAGCGTGACCAAAGCCAGCGCAACGGTTGGCATAACAGCCGTACTTGGGCTGCGCGACAAAGCCGCACACTACCAAATCAAGGCTACTGTGGCCGACGACAAGGGGAAAACCGTGGCCACGCAAACGTCGGAGGCCGGTTTGCAGGATGCGCCCGATGCACTGCACAGCACTCTGTCGGTGCAACTCGACATAAAGAAGCCGCACCTGTGGGACGGACTCCGCGACCCTTACCTCTATTCCGTTGACGTTGAGCTGCTGAAGGACGGCGTTTCCATCGACAAGGTGAGCCAGCCGCTCGGATTGCGCAGCTTCTCGGTTGACCCGGACAGGGGCTTCTCGCTCAACGGACGGCCATACGACCTGCACGGATTCAACCGCCACGACGACTTCAAGGGCGTCGGTTCTGCGCTGACCGCCAAGGAATACAGGCGAGATATGCAGCTTATAAGTGCCATAGGGGCAACTGCAATGCGTCTTGCCCACTATCCGCACGGCGAAACCATATACAACTTGTGCGACACTGCGGGGGTCATACTGTGGAGCGAGATACCTTTCTGCGGCCCGGGCGGCTACTTCTTCACCGGATATGTCAGTGATGTGGGCGACAACGCCCGGCTTGCCATGCGCGAAATGATTTATCAGAAGATGAACCACCCCTCCGTGATGTTCTGGGGGCTGTTTAACGAACTGCTGATAGACGACGGCAAGAGATTCAAACAGTACGACGACCCGCGTCCGCTGCTGCGCGAGCTTAACGAAACGGCACACTCCATCGACCCCACTCGCCTGACGTGCTTCGCAACCTGTGTAGATGAGCGCGAGTATCTGGGAGTGAGCGACCTTATAGCGTGGAACAAGTACTTCTCATGGAAGGGTGCGGAGCGCAGTGCCATCGACTTTTTCACCAAAGCCAAGGCAGATGCCGGCGGACAACCGGTGGGTGTGTCGGAATACGGGCGCGGTGGCAGTCCGTGGCAGCACGGCGAACCTGCCATGTACAAGCAAGATAAGTTTGCAAGCAGTTACCATCCGGAGGAATACCAGGCCATCTGTCACGAGAACTACTGGAAGGCGTTTCGCCAAATGCCGTGGCTGTGGCTGAAAACGGTGTGGCAGTTCTCCGACATGATGTCGTCCATAAAGAACGAGGGCGACACTCCCGGCCAGAACGACAAGGGTTTGGTGACGTATGACCGCCGGACGCTCAAGGATGCTTACTACTTCTATCAGGCAAACTGGAGCGTGATGCCCGAAGCAAGGCCAGACAAACCCACCGTACTGCACCTCTGCTCCAAGAACTTCACCTCGCGCAAGCACGCCGACACCCGGATAAAGGTATATACAACACTGCCTCAGGCAACCCTCTACCTCAACGGCGCAAAAATATCGACGCTCAAGGCCGACAGTATCCACAAGATAGAGTGGAGCGTAAGGCTCGCCAAGGGCAAGAACACGGTGAGAGTTGTAGGCAAGGGCGGCCTTGAGGACAGTGCGGAGTGGGTCTTGGAATGAACATTCTGGCACTTTGCCGGAAGCCGCCGGGCGTTTGCTCCCCGTAAACCGCCCGTTTGGCCACCATACCCCGCCCGTTTACGATGCGTAAAGAGGCCGTTTGTGCACCGTAAATGGGCGGTTTGCGACGGGCAACCTGCGGAGGGGCGGCTGTGAAAAACACGGTTTTTCTTTGTTATGACAGTGATTTTCAGTAATTTTGT
>CAVHML010000194.1:0-4157 GCA_963636905.1 bacterium | reverse complement strand
TCCCGAAAATGTGTACCTTTGCGTGTCGTAACCCAGTGGGCGGCGCATGATAACCCGCCGGTTTTTGCACCGCAAACAGGCCGTTTACGACCCGTAACCCGGCCACTTTTGCACTGTAACCCGCCGCTTTGCGGAAAGGATGCCGCAGCAATGGCGGGTGCCGATGCAATAATTGTGCGTGCAAATACGTTAATAGTATAAGGAACAACCCCTAATCCAAGCATGAAAAGATATATCTTCTCAATACTCGTGTCGCTGACATTCTCTATGGCAGTGTCGGCTCAGTCGTCCATGACCGACACCCAGGTGATGGAATACGTGATGAAGGAACAGGCTGCCGGCACATCGCAGTCGCAGATAGTGACCAAGCTGATGCAGAAAGGCGTGACCATCGACCAGATAAGGCGCATAAAGGACAAGTACCAACGCGAGAAGGGCAGCACGGCACTGGGTGCGAAAAACCTGACAAAGGATGCCAACAGCGACCGTCTGCGCAAGGCCAACGGCAATAAGAAGAAGGACTCCGACAAGGGAAACGTGTCGAAATATCGCATGAAGGACGGCCGTGTGGAGCGTGTGACGGAGCGCACATACGATGAAAAGGACGAGGACTACATGCAGATACAGGACGAACTGAGCACCTTTATGCCCGACTCCTCGCAGATATACGAGAAACTCTATCTCGAACAGATGCGGAAAGACAAGGAGAAAGACAAGGACAAGAACAAGAAAAAGGTGTTCGGACGTGATATATTCAACAACGAAGACCTCACTTTCGAGCCTAATATGAACATCGCAACGCCGCAGAACTATCGTCTGGGGCCTGGCGATGCTGTGTATATAGACATCTACGGCGCTTCGCAGAAGACTATTGAGAGCACTGTTTCGCCCGACGGAACGGTGGTAATAGAGGGCTTCGGCCCTGTCAACGTGAGCGGCATGACGGTGGAACAGGCCAACTCGCACCTGCGCTCTACCCTCGGCGCACGCTATAGCAGTTCGAAAGTCAGGCTCACAGTGGGGCAGACACGCACCATAATGGTCAACGTCATGGGTGAGGTAAAGACCCCCGGCACCTACACCCTGTCGGCTTTCGCTACGGTGTTCCACGCCCTGTATATGGCCGGAGGTGTGAGCGATATAGGTACACTGCGTAATATAAAGGTTTACCGCAACAACAAGTTGGTGACAACGGTCGATATATACGACTATATACTCAACGGCAAGCTCACGGGCAACGTGCGTCTGGCCGACAACGATGTGATTGTCGTGGGTCCATACGACTGTCTGGTGAACGTGACGGGCAAGGTGAAGCGCCCCATGTACTACGAAATGAAGCGTAGCGAGAGCCTCGGCACTCTGTTGGGATACGCCGGAGGCTTCGCCGGCGATGCCTACAAGAAGTCGGTGCGTGTGGTCAGGAAGGCCGGAGCGCAGTATTCCGTGCATACGGTGGGCGAGTTCGACCTTAATTCCTTCCGCCTCAACGACGAAGACTCGGTAAGCGTTGACTCCGTGCTGCCGCGCTATACCAACACAGTCGAAGTGCGTGGAGCCGTGTTCCGTCCGGGTATGTATCAGATGGGCGGCGACATAACCTCCGTGCGCTCGCTCATTGAGCACGCCGACGGCGTTACCGAGGACGCTTTCACGGCGCGTGCCGTCATGCACCGCATGAAGTCAGACCGCACACTTGAGGTGGTTTCGGTCGATGTGGCGGGCATCATGTCGGGCAAGGTGGCCGACATTCCGCTGAAAAACGAGGACGTGCTATATGTGCCGAGCAAGAAAGAGTTGCAGGAAGAGCAGATACTGACCATCTATGGCGAGGTGATGTATCCCGGAGTGTATAAGTATGCCGACAACGAAACGCTCGAAGACTTCGTGCTTCAGGCCGGCGGACTGACCAATACGGCCTCGATAATGCGCGTGGATGTGGCGCGCCGCATAAGCAACAAAATGGCTGTGACTACGTCTGACACCATTGCACGCACCTATACCTTCGCCCTAAAGGACGGTTTTGTCATCGATGGCACACAAGGATTTGTGCTTCAGCCATACGATGAGGTGTATGTCAGGACAAGTCCGGGCTATACAACGCAGAAGAATGTGAAGGTGGAGGGCGAGGTACTGTACAGCGGCACCTACACGCTGGCGCGCAAGACACAGAGACTGAGCGACGTGATAAAGCAGGCCGGCGGTCTGACACCCACAGCCTACTCACAGGGTGCACGTCTGGAGCGCAAGTACACCACCGAAGAGCTGATGCGCCGCGAGACACTGCGCAAGATAACCTTGGCACAGACCGAGTCGAAGGACTCCGTAGATACGAAAAAGCTCGACTTGAGCGGGACTACCTACTTCGTGGGCATCGATCTCGACAAGGCAATGGCCAATCCGGGCAGCAACTTCGACGTGGTGCTGCGTGAGGGCGACCGCATCGTGGTGCCGGAGTATTCGGGTACGGTGAAGATAAGCGGTGGCGTGATGTATCCCAGCACCGTTGCCTTCCGCAAGGGCAAGGGTATAGACTACTATATCGACCAGGCCGGAGGCTGGGGCAACCTTGCGCGCAAGAGTCGCACGTACATTATATATATGAACGGCACTGTGACCAAGGCCGGAGGCAGTGGCAAGCCGCAGCCGGGATGCGAGATAGTGGTGCCGACCAAGGATGCCAACAAGAAGATGAGTGCGACAGAAATTGTTGCAATAGGTTCCGGTACAGCTTCGATAGCCACTATGATAGCCACAATAGCCAACCTGATGAAGTGATAGTGGCAGGGTTGGGGTTCTGAATCCGGAATGAGGTGATGCTGATGGGGCGCAGACTGTTGCAAAAGGCGTGGGGCGACAACCCGCGCACGGCCTTGATAAGGAAGAATATCGCCGCCTCGCTGTTCATAAAGGGGTGGTCAACCATTGTGCTCTTTGCGCTTGTGCCGCTCACACTCAAGTGTCTTGGCGCTTACGAGAACGGTGTGTGGCTCACCATCAGTTCCATGCTCGTATGGATAGACAGCCTTGACATCGGTCTGGGCAATGGCTTGCGCAACAGACTGGCCGAGAGCTTGGCCTGTGGCGACCGACTGAAGGCGCGCCGCGCCGTGTCGTCCACGTTCTTCATGCTCATTGCCGTTATAGCTCCGGCCTGTGTGTTGCTCAATGCGCTCATCTGGGGCTTCGATATGTACTCGTTTCTCAACGTTGACAGCCGTGTCGTGGGCAATCTCAGTACGGTTCTGTCGGTGTCGGTGGTGCTGGTGTGCTCCACTTTCATATTCAAGTTCATCGGCAACTTCTATATGGGTTTGCAGATGCCGGCCGTTAACAACCTGCTGGTGACCATAGGGCAAACGCTGATGTTCGTAGGTACGTTTGCCGTTTACCTTAGTGGCATACACTCACTGCTGCTCATAGCCCTCGTCAACACGCTGTCGCCGTTTGCGGTTTATCTGGTCAGCTATCCGATAACGTTCCGTGGCCGACATAAAGACCTGCGGCCAAGTCTGTCGTTCGTTGACCGGCAGACTGTGAGCGAACTGTTTGGCATGGGCGTGAAGTTCTTTGTGCTGCAAATATCGGGCATGGTGCTGTTCATGTCGTCAAACGTGATAATATCCAACTCGTTCTCGCCAGAACTCGTAACACCTTACCAGATAGCCTACCGATACTTCTGCGTGGCGCAGCTGCTATTCAACATCATCTGCATGCCCTACTGGACGGCAACCACCGATGCCTACAAGCGTGGCGACATGACATGGATAAAGCGCGCCAGCCGCACACTCGACCGATATCTGCTGCTCATGGTGCTCGTTGTGGCATTGCTCATGGCCGTATCAGGCCCGGTGTTCGACCTGTGGATAGGCCGCGACGTGGAGATACCATTCGCAATGACGGTCATCGTTGGTGTGTATATGCTAACACTTCTCATCAGTATGCGCTACTCATGGGTGCTCAACGGTGTGGGTGCGCTCAACCTGCAGCTCTGCATGACCATCTTTGCCGCCGTCATCTACATACCTTTGGCACTTGGCGTGAGTGCCTTGACGCGCGACATCAACTGGCTGCTCATAGCGATGTGTCTGGTCAACGTGCCGGGCTTGACGGTCAACGTGATACAATACTACAAGATAATAAACGGAACGGCCACTGGC
>CAVHML010000193.1:0-4172 GCA_963636905.1 bacterium | reverse complement strand
ACAACTGGATGATGTCGTTCACAGAGAAGCTGCTCGAAACGGTCTGCATCGCCGTGAACGGAAAGGCCGAGCGCGAGATTGACGGCAATATCGTGAGCTTCAAGGCCCCCTATCGCCGTTTGCCCATACTCGATGCCATCAAGGAAAAGACCGGTTTCGACTGCAACGGCAAGAGCGAAGAGGAAATTCGCGACTTCTGCAAGCAGAAAGGCATGGACGTGGACGAAACCATGGGCAAGGGCAAACTCATAGACGAATTGTTTGGCGAGTTCTGCGAAGGCACATTCATTCAGCCTACATTCATTACAGACTATCCCGTGGAGATGTCGCCGCTGACCAAGATGCATCGCTCAAAGCCCGGACTGACCGAGCGTTTCGAGCTGATGGTGAACGGCAAGGAGCTGGCCAACGCCTACTCGGAGCTTAACGACCCGATAGACCAGGAGGAACGCTTCAAGGAGCAGATGCGTCTGGCCGACAAGGGCGACGACGAGGCCATGGTGATAGACCAAGACTTCTTGCGCGCCTTGCAGTATGGCATGCCTCCCACAAGCGGCATCGGCATCGGCATAGACCGTCTCGTGATGCTCATGACGGGCAAGACATACATTCAGGAGGTGCTCTTCTTCCCACAGATGCGCCCGGAGAAAAAGGCTCCCAAGAGCAGCGTTGACGACTGGAAAGCCATCGGCGTGAGCGAGGAGTGGGTGCCCGTGCTCAACAAGTGCGGCTACTACCTTGTGCAGGACATCAAGGAGGTGAACCCGCAGAAGCTGCAAATGGACGTTTGTGGCGTCAACAAGAAATACAAACTGGGACTTGACAATCCCAAAGTTGAGGATTTCGCAGCATGGATTGAAGCTGCCAACAAGTAGAAATAGCGGACTCTTCTATGTTCGATTGCGGCAAAATAGCCATCATCGGAGGCGGAAGCTGGGCAACGGCAGTGGCCAAGATTGTGGTGGGGCGCACCCATCACATCGGGTGGTACATGCGCCGCGACGACCGGATTGACGACTTCCGGCGGCTCGGTCACAACCCTGCCTACCTCATGAGTGTGCGCTTTGACGTGAACGAGATATTCTTCTCAAGCGACATCAACAAGATTGTGCAGAACTACGACACGCTCGTGTTTGTCACTCCGTCGCCATACATCAAGAACCATCTGAAGAAACTGCGCACAAGGCTCAAGGACAAGTTTGTGATAACGGCCATCAAGGGCATCGTACCCGATGAAAACCTTGCTTGTTCCGAGTTTTTCCACGCCGTCTACGATGTGCCTTACGAGAACTTGGCTTGCCTTGGAGGCCCTTCGCACGCCGAGGAAATAGCTCTCGAACGGCTGTCATACCTCACGGTGGGCTGCTCCGACCACGACAAGGCGAAGGCGTTTGCCGACATTCTAGCCAACGACTACATCAAGACAAAGACCAGCAGCGATGTTATTGGCATCGAATATGCGTCGGTTTTGAAGAACGTCTACGCCATAGCCGCAGGCATTTGCAGCGGTCTGAAGTTCGGCGACAACTTCCAGGCAGTGCTCATGTCCAACGCCGTGCAGGAGATGTCGCGCTTCCTCAACGCCATACATCCAATGGAGCGCAGCGTCTACGACTCGGTTTATCTCGGCGACTTGCTCGTCACGGGCTACAGCAATTTCTCGCGCAACCGCACTTTCGGCACCATGATAGGCAAGGGCTATAGCGTGAAGAGTGCGCAGATAGAGATGGAAATGATAGCCGAAGGCTACTTCGGAACGAAGTGTATGAAAGAGATAAACCGCCACATGCACGTCAATATGCCCATACTCGATGCGGTCTACAACATTCTCTACGAGCGCATAAGTCCGCAGATAGAGATAAAACTGCTTACCGATTCGTTCCGGTAGGGCAGGTATCATGTTCCGTTGGCTTGCCTGAATAATGCCGTTGGCTGGGTTTTGTCCGCAAGGCGGCTGCAAAGATAAAGCAAGAAGCCCGTTCCTGACTGTTTGGTCGTGGAGCGGGCTTCTTTTTGTTCGCGTTTATTCCTTTATTTTCTGGTCAGTGTGACCGTTACACCGTCAATATTCATGGTGATAGTGTTGCCTTTGATGACGCCAACGTGTGTCTTATTACGATATTGAGCATCAATTACGCCGCTCTCGGCATCATACGTGTAAGTCCAGTCCTTGTCTTCATACATACTGCCGTCTGGGGCTACAATCTTGAAGTTGTACGTTGTGGCGTTCTTGATGGTTATGGTATAGGAGTAGCGGTTGGCGGTGTTTGTGCCTTGCCATGTCGTTCCTATCAAGTCAGTAAGCTCTTGCTGTCCGTCATTGTTGTCGTCAGAGCTGCAAGCCACTATACCTACGCAAGCGAATATGGCGACAAACGCCAGGATAAACATCTTTATTTTCTTCATAATTGGTTTTCTTTCTTTTTTTATTAGTCATTATGTTTGGTTAAAATCGAGTCCGTGGGCTGAATAATGACAATAAAAAAGCGCGGACTCCACTACGTTTACGCTTATCGAGGTATCGCCAAACACCATGCACACATATACGAGTAAAAGCCCACGCCATAGCGGCGTGAGCATTAACTTCTACTCTTGTGTGCTTAATCTCGAATATTTGGCGATTTCCGATAAGCAAGAACAAAGCTAACGCTTTTCTATTTTAGTGTCTTTAAAACCTTTTTATCTCATAGGCAATGCTTTTTATGGTTGTACTGCACAGGCAGGAAGTGCAGGAAGCGTTTGCTCCCGTTCTTCCGAGTGCAGCTTGTCTTGTGCAAAGATAGGATGTTTGCCGCAAAAGCAAGGGCTTTCATACCTTTCATTTCTGCGTTTTAACGGATTTTAAGCCGCATTTTTGCAGGTGACATTCCCCTTTCCCTCTTTTTTTACTCCCCGCTTTTCTTCTTCCTCTCCTCCATTCCCTGCCACAGTTTGGCTTCGGCGGGATTGTTCTGTGGAGTCCAGAATGAAGCATTGGCGAGTGTGTCGGGCAGATACTGCTGCCTTACGTAGTGGCAGGGGTAGTCGTGGGGATATTTGTAGCCGTCGTGATAGCCCAGCTGTGCCATCAGTTTGGTGGGCGCATTGCGCAGATGGAGCGGCACGGGCTGCGTTCCCGACTGTCTGACCTCGGCCAGCGCCTTGTCGATGGCAAGATAGGCAGAGTTGCTCTTGGGGCTTGCGGCCAGATAGACGGTGGCTTCGGCCAGCGGTATGCGTCCCTCCGGCCATCCTATGCGCTCCACTGCCTCAAAGGCGGCGTTGGCCATGAGCATGGCATTGGGATTGGCAAGCCCTATATCCTCGGCTGCGCTAATCACGAGTCGGCGGGCTATGAACTTCGGGTCTTCGCCTCCGTCAATCATCCTTGCCAACCAGTATATTGCCGCATCGGGATCGCTTCCGCGTATGCTCTTGATAAAGGCCGAAATGATGTCGTAGTGCATGTCGCCGCCCTTGTCGTAGGCCGCCGGAGACTGCTCCAGCCTGTCGGCAACGAGCTTGTCGGTTATGACCACCGGCTGCCCTTTCGGCTCGGCCTCTACCACTGTTTCCAAGATGTTGAGCAGTTTGCGCGCGTCACCTCCGCTGTAGCGCATGACGGCGGCGGTCTCCTTCAGTTCCACCTGCCTCTCTTTCAGTTCCGTGTCGGTCTCCACCGCCCTCGTGAGCAGCTCCATGAGGTCGTCCTTGTCCAGTGGCTTGAGCGTATATACCTGACAGCGTGACAGCAGCGGACGGATTACCTCAAACGAGGGGTTCTCCGTGGTGGCTCCCATGAGCGTCACCACACCCTGTTCCACCGCTCCGAGCAGCGAGTCTTGCTGGGATTTGCTGAAGCGGTGTATCTCGTCGATGAACAGCAGTGGCGGCGGCGAGTCGAAAAACCTGCCGTGCGATGCCTTGTCTATCACGTCGCGCACGTCCTTCACGCCGCTTGTTACCGCACTGAGCGTGAAGAGCGGTCGGTCGAGAGTGCGCGCTATGATACGGGCAAGCGTGGTCTTGCCCACTCCGGGAGGCCCCCAGAGTATGAGCGAGGGCACGTGGCCCGCGTCCATCATCTGTCTGAGTGCGGCACCCGGCCCTACGAGGTGCTTCTGCCCGGCGTATTCGTCGAGCGTTCTCGGGCGCATCCTTTCTGCCAATGGTTCGGTCATGGTGCAAAGTTA
>CAVHML010000192.1:1338-4227 GCA_963636905.1 bacterium | reverse complement strand
TTAATGGTTGTTGAAATTAGTATTGTTCAGTCTTTTTGTTTGCCCTACACCTATAGTACATCGTAACTTGTAGGTATGAATGACCATACCGCAAGTTACGATGCTGCTATACCTTTATTATATAGAGCGCAAGAACTTGACCACAGCGTCACGGTCAGCCTTGCTCAAGTTGTAGAACTTCAAGGCCGAGTCGTAGGCGTGCGACTTCTTTGAGTAGGCGTGCCACATGATGGCTTCCACCTCGTTGCGTGCGCGACAGTCGTGCAAACGGTCTTCGCCACCGCTGTTGATGTAGCTCAGTCCGCGTCCCCAGAGCGGTGTGGTGCGGCACCACGAACCGTGGATATCGTTCTTCATGTAGAGCTTGTGCTGCATCATATCGGTGTAGGGATAGATAGTCTGATGGGCAAAGCGTGGCAGAGGCTTGCCCTTGATGCTGTTGGGCACCCAGTAGTTGTCTGTGCCTGTAACCCACTTTGCACGGTGGCAGTATGCGCAACCCATCTCGTTGAACAGTGTCTTGCCTCGCTGCACAACGGTGTCGTTGAGGTTGCGTGCACGGGGAATGGCCAGTCCGCGGTGCCAAACCATGAACTGATAGAACTTCGACGTTGACATCTCGGCCTGGAAGTTGTGCCAGGGATTGCAGAACTGGTTGGTGCTGGGGCGCAACAGGTTGTAAACGCAAGCCTTGATGCTGTCTTCCGAACCGTCGCCGTAGTAGGCTGAAGTCGGGTCGGCCTTGATTTTGGCTATCACCTCTGCGTCATTTGCCATGGCGTTAGCCCATGCGTCAGTGGTGTAGAGTTTCGGTCTGTCGGGACGGCTCACATTGGTGATGTTCCAAATGGCGTTTGCTCCAGGGCCGTCCTGTAGTGTGGCACGGGTCAGAGCGTAGGTGAAACGCTTTATCATGCTGCGTCCCTCCTGTCCGTCAACGAACGAACCGTAGTCGGAACTTGTGTTGGCATACCAAGCACCGCTGGCAAAATCGTTGGCACTGGCATCCCAGAAGTTGGGGTTGACATATTCTGAAACGTCCTCGCCTTTCTGCTGGTAGTATTTCGCCGTGGCGGCATATTGAGCCTTGATGTCGTCTTCGGTGATAGCGTCGAGCAGTCCTACACCAATGACACCGATGGTAGACTCCAGACGGAAAGCCACAGCCTTGTTGCCTGTTTCCCATGGGGTGGGACTCGTGCGGAACGCACTCTGCGGAATGTCCACATCGGGATAAATCAGGTCATAGCTCTCTCCGTCCTTGAAAGTGAGGGGCAGACCGCTCTCCATTGCTGTGATATGGTTCCACTTAATGCTTATCTGGCTTTCGTCGATGGGTGCTTTAAACGGTTCTGCAGCCTGTGTCTGCGGCATACCTGTTACCTCGCTCACGTATGGGCCGTCGTTGCTGTTGGCTCCGTCGTTGGGATGATATACCACGAGCAGGTAGCCGTTGCCGTTGCCGTATTCAGTTTTGTATTGTTCCTTGCGCTGTCCGTGGCCATAGCCGGGATGGCAGTCGAGGCAAGAGCGGCGCACAGAGGCCGGACCGAGTCCTGCGAAGGGCTGTGATGTGGCGGTGTACTGGTGTTCAAAGAACAGTTCTCCTGCCTTGAATGCGCTGAGCAGTCCCTGTTGCTCCACGGCAGGGGCCTCGTCTTCATAGCACGATGAGTTCACGTTGTCGGTTGTTCCGAGTTCTCCTCCCGGACTCCATTCCTCTGCAAGGAAGTTGCCTACTGCCTTGCCAACATAAGGGCCGTCGTTTGCTTCCGACTGGTCGCCTTTGCTGCCACCGTCGTCGGTGCTGCTGTCTTTGTCGGAGCACGACGTGAAAGCCAGCGACATGGCGGCGATAGACATGAATAGCAAATGTTTCTTGTTCATACTGGTTTTGTGTTTTGTTGTGTTCTACTTTTCCAAACTACACAACGTAGCTCTGCATTCCTGCTGAATACAAAGCCACGTGTGCAGTATAGGTCTGCGTTGTGTTGTAAACGGTTGTTCCTTTTACTTTGTTTCCTGCTTTGTGAACCATTTGCCTACTTCGTTGAGTACATCATCGCAGGCTTTCACCTTTTCGATGCAGTTGGCCACAGCGCGCGAACCCGGATCTTTCTTGAAGTAGCCCTGAGCGGCAGTTGCGTCGTCAAACGACTGGAGGGCAGCCTTGATGGCATCGTCCATCTTTGTGGCAAGCTCGGCGTTGTTAGCCTTGAGGTAGCTCATTATAGAGTGCTCGTTGGGAGTGGTTGCGTCGATGTCGCGTGTGCCATAGAGCGAGTTCTTGATGGAGTAGATATTGTCCTTGTAGTCAACAAACGAACGCTGGCTGTACGGCGACTCGATGTAGTTGATAGAGTTGTCCTCGCCCTCTTCCGCTTCGCCTGTTGCCACACGGTAAGCCTGTCCGAGCTTCTGTTCCTGCACCTCGTTGCAGATGTTGGAGCATCCGCCCACGAGAATCTGTTCCATGGTGCCAGGCCATGATGTGTAACCTGTGGTTGCAGTCGGAGAGAGCAGCCACTGTCCCCAGCACATCTGGCCTTTAGCCATACCGTAAGGCTGTGAGAGGTATGTAAACACATAGTTGTTGGCTTCCAGTATCTGTTTTGTTTCAGTGCTTGCAGCGGCTCCCATCCATGTGTATTCGAGCAGTGCGGTCATGTTTTTCACGTCACCGGCCACAGCGTTGAGGAATGCCAACTCGTCAATGCCCTTCACTGAAGTCATGTCAGGGTCGGTGTCGTTGTTCTGGAGAGCCTCAACAGTGCGGTTCTCGCCGTTGCGGAACAGCACGAACTCCATACCGTGGAAACCGAGCACTGTCTGGAACTTCTCGTTGTTCTCGCTTACAAACTGCTCAGGGTTGCTGCCCTTGAAACCAGC
>CAVHML010000192.1:0-1112 GCA_963636905.1 bacterium | reverse complement strand
GCATAGAGAGCACGTGTGTTGGTTGCGAGTGCCTGATATGTAGGATATATCACATTCTGCACATATGTCTTGGTAATCTTCTGCATCTCATAGTCACTTTCGGCTATTGTCAGGTTGGCCTTACCGAATGCGTCGAGGTCTTCGAAGTTGTTACTGCTGTTGTCGTCGCTGCTACATGCTGCAAAACCGAAAGACATTGCTCCAAGAGCGATAGCCATCGTAACTTTCTGATAAATTTTCATCGTTGTTCTTCTTTATGTTTTTATTGAGTTATAATTCTTTGTGTTTTAGAGAAAGAATCCCTGATAGGCCACGCCGAAGTTGAGAGCCGGCTCGTCGTTGTATTGGCTGTTGAACTTGCGGTAGTTGTACTCGGCCTTCACGCATACCTGGGGTAGGGGATAGTAGTTGATACCGCCGGCGAATATCTTCTTCTTTGTCCACGATGCCGTGGGGTTGTTGATGTATGAGTCATAATACTCAAAGTGTCCGAAGACATAGAGCTTCTGATTGTTGGCTCTCAACTTCTCAATCTGTGAGAAAATGTCATAGCCCACTTCTATGCTTGCCGCTATGGCGTGGCTTCCGAAACTCTGGTTGGTCTGGTATGGCTTGACATATTGCACACCGGGCTTCACGAGTTTGCTGATGTTTGCCGCATCGCTCACATATCCGTAGTCGATGTTGCCGCGTGCTATCCAGTTGTATCGCTTGAACGTGAAGTCAAACGAACCGAGATATATGTTGCCCTTCCAATCTTTTTTTGCACCAGTTTCCATGTCGTGTGGCACAGCATTGTGCATCGACTGGCCGTAGTAGCCGCTGATGCCGAGGCGCAGTCCTGGCACAGTATAGTTGTCTATGCGCGCGAGGAAACCGTACTTGTTGGCTACTTCAAACTCAAACGGTTTGGTTGTGCCGGGGCCAATCCACTCGTCCTTGGAGAACTGGTAGGCGTCAAGGCCGGCTATCATCTGTGCCTCGTAGCGGAAGTCACCGAGATAACCCCACAAGGACACTCCTGTCTGGTGCCATGTGCATGGCAGAATGGTGTTTTCGCCCTCAGGACGATACACTGTAAAGAAGTTAAGAGGCTCGTGATAAGCGTTGGT
>CAVHML010000191.1:0-4243 GCA_963636905.1 bacterium | reverse complement strand
TTCCCATAGAAATTCGCCATGACAGAGACCGACAACCGCCACATAGCCGGCGGAAACCGCGCACTGAGCGTGATAATCCCCGTGTTTAACATGGCGGAAAGTCTCAGCCGGTGCATCGAATCGGTGGTGGGGCAGGAGTGCGACGGGCTGGAAATAATCGTTGTGGATGACGGTTCCACCGACAACAGCCCGGCCTTGTGCGACCAATGGGCGGAGCGCGACACCAGAATCAGGGTGATACACAGGCCGAACGGCGGACTCAGCCGTGCGCGAAACGCCGGCATAGCCGCCTCAAGGGGCGGTCTGATTACCTTTGTCGATGCCGATGACTTCATCGCACCGCACACTTACAGCCGCATAATGGCCTGTATGGACGACGGGTGTGACCTCATAGAATACCCCGTTGCAAGGTTTTACGGTTCAAAGAGGGAAAGTGTGTTGTCGTTTGGCAATGAGACGTTTACGGATATGACCGACTATTGGCTGCGGGGCAAGGCTTACGCCCACTCATACGCCTGTAACAAGATATTCCGGCGGCGGCTTTTCTCTCAGGAACAGTTCCCCGAAGGACTGCTGTTCGAGGACGTACACATACTGCCGCGCCTTCTTCGTCACTGCCGGAGGGTGCGTACCACAGGCGAAGGGCTGTACTGTTACTGCGACAACCCCCGTGGCATAACCGCCACCGCCGATGGCAAGGCTCTCAGGTCGCTGCTCGACGCACACTTGGCCACCGGGTTGGTCACGTCAGACAGGGCGTATTACCTGCACGTGCTCAACATCCAGCTTAGCGTATGCGGCATGACGGGCGAGAAACCGGTGCTTCCGTCGTTGAGCATAGCCCCTTCCGCTGGTCTCAACACGGTCATGCGCCTTAAAATATTGGCACTTCACATACTTGGACTGAACAACTTATGCAGACTATACAGAGCAATATGCAGGACAACTCGCCGCTGGTGAGCTTCATAGTCACGGCCTACAACCTGCCCGGCGATATGTTGCGCGAGTGCATCGGCAGCATTGTCGCACTGTCACTGGCGCGCAGCGAGCGCGAAATAATAGTGGTTGACGACGGCTCCGATGCTTTTGCCATCAACGGTTTGGCCGGTTACGAAAGTGACATCATGTATGTGCGCGTGCCCAACGGCGGCGTCAGCATGGCGCGCAACATCGGTTTGCGCATGGCAACAGGCCGCTGCATACAGTTTGTTGACGGCGACGATATGCTCATACGCGCCCCCTACGAGCACTGCCTCGACATTCTGCGCTACAACGACGCCGACGTTGTGATGTTCGACTTCACGAGAAAGACCGGCTCTTCGGACAATTTGTTTGGCGAGGCCACGATGGTGAGCGGTGCGGAATATATGCGCAGTCACAACATCCGTGGGGCTTCGTGGTGCTATCTGTTTCGCCGGGCCATGCTCGGAAGCCTGCGCTTCACCCCCGGACGGTGCTACGGCGAGGACGAGGAGTTCACTCCGCAACTGCTGTTGCGCGCCGAAAGGGTGTGCGACACCGGGGTTAAGGCTTATTACTACCGCCCCCGCAACTCTTCGGCAACGGGTAAGGAGGACGTGCGCAGCCGTCTGCACCGCCTGGACGACAACATTCAGGTGATATGCCGGCTGCTCAGTGTGGCCGACACGCTGCCCGTGACTGAAAAGGCGGCCATGTACAGGCGCGTGGCGCAGCTCACGATGGACTATATATATAATGTGATAGTCACCACCCGGTCGGTGGCGCACGTCGAGAAGCGGCTCGACGAGTTGCGGAGCAAGGGGTTGTTCCCTCTGCCCGACAAGGATTACACGCGCAAATACAAGTGGTTCCGCCGCATGACGGCCAGCCGGATAGGGCTGAACGTGCTGGTTGCGACCCTGCCGCTGCTGAAAAAGGAAAGGTAAACGGGGCGATGAAGATACTCCTCTTGGGCGAATACAGCAACGTTCACGCCACTTTGGCCGAAGGACTGCGCCAGTTGGGGCACCGGGTGACGGTGGTTTCTAACGGCGACTTCTGGAAAAACTATCCGCGAGACTACTCTCTCGTGCGCCGTCCGGGCAAGTTGGGCGGCGCAATGCTCACGCTCAAGCTGCTCAGGCTGCTGCCCAAGCTGCGCGGATATGACGTTGTGCAGTTGATAAACCCCATGTTCTTCGAACTGAAGGCCGAACGCATACTGCCCGTTTACCGCTATCTGCGGCGCAACAACGGCAAGATGGTGCTCGGAGCGTTCGGTATGGACTGGTATTGGGTAAACACGTGCATCGAAAAGAAGCCGCTTCGCTACAGCGACTTCAACCTTGGCGACACTCTGCGCACCAACACGGATGCGCTCAAGGAGCGTCGCGACTGGCTCGGAACGGCAAAGGGACGGCTCAACCGGCTCATTGCCGAAGACTGCGACGGCATTGTGGCCGGGCTGTACGAGTACTTGGTGTGCTACAAAGACGCTTTTCCGCAGAAAACCGCATTCATCCCGTTCCCCATAAAGGCTTCCCCCGTAGCCACGGTGCCGCCCTGCGGCGACAAACTGCGGCTGTTCATCGGTATAAACCGTGATCGCAGCGAATACAAGGGCACGGACATCATGCTCCGTGCGGCGCAATGCGTGCAGGAACGCCATCCCGACAGGGTAGAACTGCGCGTTGCCGAGTCAGTACCCTTTGCCCAATACGTCCGCATGATGGACGGTAGCGATGCCATACTCGACCAGTTGTACAGCTATACCCCGGCGATGAACTCGCTCGAAGCCATGTCGCGCGGACTCATCTGCATCGGCGGCGGCGAGGAGGAGGGCTATCGCATCCTTGGGGAGAACGAGCTGCGCCCGATAGTCAACGTTCTGCCCGACTACAACAGCGTGGTCAACGCTCTGGAACAGCTCGTTGCCCACCCGGAACACATCGCCCTGCTCAAGTGGCAGAGCATGGAATACATCCGCCGGCACCACGATTACATCAAGGTGGCGCGCGCTTACGAATCTTTCTACAACCGTTTGGGCTGAACAATCCGGCCTGTTTGCCCGGAACAGATTTAGGGTTGTTCAGGGTGATTTTGCGGTTGCCTGAAACGGGAATCGGCGGTTGCCCGGAACAGCCGCACCGGTCTTTCAGAAAGACTGCATTTTCATCACTTTCTCAATGACGGGTGCCATGTCGTAATAGCGGTATTCTGCAAGTCGGCCGCCGAACAGTACGCCGCGCTCAAGGGCTGCTGCCGCGCGGTATTTGTCCGCTATAAGGTTGTTGGCCGTGTCATTGACGGGGTAGTAGGGTTCCATCCCGTCCCGGTATTCCATCGAATACTCCTCGCTGACCACCGTTTTGGGGTTGTCATACACCTGTTGGCCGAACATCTCGAAGTGCTTGTGCTCTATTATCCTGGTAAACGGAACGTCATGGGAGGTATAGTTGACCACGGCATTGCCCTGCATGTTGGGCGTATTCTCCACTCTCGTCTTGAAAGCCACCGTCCGCCAGTCCAGCTTCCCGAACTTGTACTGGAAATACTGGTCAATCTGTCCAGTATAAACCAACTTGTCTGCGTAGCGAGTCCAGTCGTGGAACTCGCTGTTGAAGAAGTCCGCGCCTGTAATGGTTTCCGTTCCGTCAAGCAGACCGTCTATTAGCTTGTTGTAGCCCCCGATAGGGATGCCCTGAAAAGAGTCGTTGAAATAATTGTTTTCAAACACGAGCCGCACCGGCAGCCGCTTTATAATGAAAGCCGGCAGGTCGGTGCATTTGCGTCCCCACTGTTTCTCGGTATATTCCTTGATGAGCGTCTCGTAGATGTCCCTGCCAACGAGTGCCAGAGCTTGTTCTTCAAGGTTGCGCGGCTCGGTTGCGCCAGCCGCTTTCATTCTTTCCATAGCACAGGCACGCTGTTCGGCAATCTTCGCCATAGCCTCTTCCGGCGTAGTCACTCCCCACATCTGGTGAAAAGTGTTCATGTTGAACGGAAGATTGTATAGTTTGCCGTGATAATTGGCTATGGGAGAGTTCGTATAGCGGTTGAACGGCACAATGGAGTTGACGAAATCCCACACCTCTTTGCTGGAGGTGTGGAATATGTGGGCACCATATTTGTGTACGTTGATGCCCTCTATGTTCTCGCAATAGACGTTGCCGCCAAGCTGCGGACGCTTGTCTATTACCAGACACCGCTTCCCTCGCTTGCGGGCAAAGTAAGCGAAAGTGGCTCCGAAGAGGCCGGAGCCAACGATGAGGAAGTCATAGGG
>CAVHML010000190.1:0-4363 GCA_963636905.1 bacterium | reverse complement strand
AGAGTTGCTTGGCGTAGTCTATGCGAAGGTTGGCTATCCATTCGCGGAAGGACACTGCATAGGTCTGCTTGATGTAGGCGGAGAGATAGGTGCGGTTGGTGACGAGGCTGAGGGCGAGGTCTTCTATCGTAAGGCCAGGATGGGTAAAACCATTCTGCGAGAGCCAGACCGCGAGATTCTTCTCTATGGCAGAGTAGTAGGTTGGATTGCCGCTCGGCTGTGTTTCATTTTCACAGTCAGGCAGCTCTCCGGCTTCTTCCACAGCACTCTCCAAGGCTTCGGGTTCGGTTGTTTCGAGAATGCTCTCCACCTGTTCGTAGAAGAGCAGATAGTTCATGTAGGAACAATAGAGGTATATATAGAAAGGTACTGACGACAGAATCCACAGAAACACATAGTCGTCGGGCAGGAAGGTGAGCAGTCCGCAGCACACTCCGTATATCACAGCCCACCAAGTGAATATCGACATCCAGCGTATGTAGGCGGCGATGTTCTCCGAATGGGTGTCGTCGAAGAGACGCACTGCCCGGTGGTAGGTTCTGATGATGCGCCACGAGAGGTATACACCATAGCCGAAAAGACAAACGGCAAGTGCGGCTATGCCCGCAATCCTGTCCATTCCGCCGTGGGGAAGGGCGAAGAGCACAACGCAGGCAAGGGCCGTGAACACGATCCAGAAGATGATGTTGCGGACAAAGCGGCGCACGGTGATGAAAAATCGGTTGAGCAGCGTCACCATAGCCGCCGCAAAGAGCCAGTAGGAAAGGAAGTATGTGGAGAGGTTCATCAGTATCGCCGCATCCTGACTCTTGAAACGGAGTCCGCAGAAGAGGTGTACCGAATAGTTGGCCGACAGCACGAGCAGAGCCACGCCCATCAGTCGGCGCGACCGTTTGTAGTTGCCGAAGATAGGTTTGTCGGGAGTTTTTGCCAAGAAGAAATAGAATGCGAAGAAAAGCATCAGTGTCAAGGCTAACCCCAGCGAGTTTTTGTATAACGTGTAGTCCATTGTTGCGTAATTTTAGTGGTTGAAGTGTCGTGGGCACTGTGCCCTTCTCTTTCTGTTTTGGGTGCTGCTTGCCTTATGCAAAGGCAATGCAAGCGAGCGGAAAGAAAACCTGTTTTCAGTTTTCCGAGTGCAGCTTGCCTTATGCAAAGATAAAGAATAAAAACAAATTACGCATCAAATAGAGTTGAATTCAGCCCTTGCCTATCTTTCAAAAACAATGGAAATGTTTGATTAACGTGTGTATAGACTGATGATTTTCTGCACCACAGGCTTCTCTTTGTACTGTCGGTCAAACAGCAGGGGATAGTTTGTGCGCCCGTGGACAGGCCAGTCGTTGAGCCACGACTGCCCGTCACTGACGCCCCAGAAGTTGATTCGCGATATGTCAGTGCGGTGGCGGCGGTAAATAGCGAACAGTTGCATCCAGCGGTCTTCTATCCTTTTGGCTATCGAGTCAGGCAGTCCGTTGCTGTAAGGGTCGTAACGTTTGCGGTACTCGAAGTTCTGCTCAACGGCAGCACCCTGATGTTCCTTGGGATTGGGCAGCACGTTCATGTCCAACTCGCTAATCATCACTTTCACACCGCACTTGGCAAAGGCTTCAAGGCTCCGTTCGTATTCCGCAAGGTCGGGATATTGCAAGCCCAGATGGCTCTGCATGCCAACGCCGTCAATGCGGATGCCCTTGGCTTTCAGCTTCTTTACGAGCCGGCACACGGCCTCGCGCTTGGCCGGACTGTCCATTCCGTAGTCGTTGTAGTATAGTTCAGCATCGGGGTCTGCCTCATTGGCGGCGCGGAAAGCAATCTCTATGAAGTCTTCACCTATTATATTATATAGCGGAGAGCGGCGGAATGAGCCGTCGCCTTCGATGGCTTCGTTCACCACATCCCAGCCATGTATGCGCCCCTTGTACCGCCCTACCACTGTACTGATGTGCTTCCTGATGCGCTCTATCAGCACTTCGCGTGTCAAAGGCTCACCGTTGCGCTGCTCTCTGAAGAACCATTTGGGTGCCTGAGAGTGCCACACGAGACAGTGGCCTATGGGTGTCAGGCCGTTCTTGGCGCAGTAGTCCATGAAAATGTCGGCCAGCCGGAAGTCAAACGAGTCTTCTGAGGGCTGGAGACACTCGCCTTTCATCACGTTTTCAGCCACGGCGCAGTTGAAATGCCGCCTTACGATGGCCGTAGCCGCCGTATCCTGTCCGTCAGCCTGCCACTGGTTTATGGCTGCGCCCACCAGTGTGCCGTCCTTGCCCAAAGCGTCGCGCAGTCCTTGGGCACTTGTTGGCAGCGCAACTGCGCAAGCGGCCAGAGAGACCATTGCTGCAGTCACAACTCCAGCGACTGTATTTACAACAGGCGTTGCGGTAATCACAGTGTGCCTTACGGTCAAGGTTAATAGCTTTCGTCTCTTATTCATATCGGTTGTCTTTGCATTGGCGGTTGTTTGTTTTCACTGCAAAGGTACTGTTTTTCCGATGCAAATACTTTATAAAGTGTTACATAATAACAGTCTCTCCATTGTTCCATAGAGTTTCCCTCGCATAAAAAGCCAACGCCTTTCTCCCTGCCCACTTGCGCAGTCGGGAAGATGCACAACGCCGTTTCATGCGTCCAATCCGCCTGCCTTCCTATGGCAAATCCCATTGTTTTATATCGGAAACGCCCTGCCTTTATATGGCAAGCATCCGTGTCCGCAATTCATTGATGCCCAATCTGTTTCGCAACCCGCCCGTTTACGGTGATTAAACCGGCGGTTTACGACAGCCAAATGGGCAGTTTACGACAGCTAATCCGGTCATTTACGACTGCAAAACCGCCGGGTTGTACGTCGAGCCCCGACCGCTTGCAATAGTCCCCACACTCTCTTACGCCAGCAAGCTGTACTCCTACGCCAGCCGTCCGGCCGCTTGTGTCTGCCACATCCGCGCATGGCCTCGGAGAGACCGCATCTCAGTAACCCCATGTGGAGCGTTGGCGGAATATGGGGGGGGTAAGGACAGAAGCGGTAATATCGGCTTCGAAGATGCCGCACAGCCACCATGCCCGTTTTGTCCGTACCATCCGCTTCAAAAAAGAATGACGGACGGCACGCCCAAGTGCGGCATCGTTTTTCCGCAGCCCTGCGCCTCTTGCATTACAACTTTCCGCCCTGTCCCGCTAAGCGTTAAGATTATTTAACAAGAAGACAAATTGTTAGGCTTTTTATTGCTACTTTTGCACCAAGAATTAATGATTCATTTTAATACAAGAACTATGATAAAAAGACTTTCAGGCTTAGTCATCTTGGTAACTGTTACCGCAATGATGACATCATGTGCTATCTACAGATGGCAACAAATACCGTTATGAGGATGATTACATCAACATCGTTTGGTATGTTAGTCCCAAAAAATTCAACTTTACTTTAACCAACAAGTCTGGACATACGCTAAAAATCAACTGGGATGATCTTTGTTATGTCGATTATCAAGGAGGTGCAAAACGGGTCATGCATGCCGGCGTTAAATACAACGAGCGTAACAATAGCCAACCGCCTTCTACAATTCCCAATGGAACAAGCCTGTCTGATATGCTTCTTCCAACTGACAATGTTCGGTTTGTCAATGGTGGCTGGAGTGAGGATTTTCTAATTCCTTGTATTTATAAAAATTCGGTTTCAAGAGAAAAGGGAGCACCGTATTTTGTTGGCAAAACGATGACTATTATGATGCCCATTATGATAGAGAATATCCAAAACGATTATACATTTACATTCTGCATCGATAAACTCCTATAAGAAAGCAACAATCAAAGTAATGGAGAACGGGTAATGTCCTACAGGAAAGACACGACAGAGACTCATCTTTCAGACTCCATTTCACCATGATAAATTAAGGGCATCCGTATCCTGAGACTCCGTGGCCGTACATGTGACGCAGTCTTTCCGTGCCCAGGCACACTCCCGCCTTTCGGGTCAGCATTCTTTATTCTTCATTTAGCGTAAGCCCTTCATTTGGATTTGGCCATAAAGACGCAAAACGCCCCGGGAATTGGTGTCCTCGGGGCGCGTGTGCCGTGCTTCCTTGCACGGGGAAAATTGGGCGGCCTCCTGCTCTCCCGCATTGCAGCGCAGTACCATCGGCGCAACCGGGCTTAACTTCTCTGTTCGGAATGGGAAGAGGTGGGACACCGGCGCAATAGCCACCCAAAAATGGGATTTGATTCAAGGCGACACAAGACTGTCAGTATGTGACTAAAGTTTGCTTGAGTCACCCACCATGAAGCAACGGAACTGCATTCCGCATACTGATGGTTTGTGACTAAAGAAGTTTTGAGCCATCCGCCGTGCCTTCCGGCGCGGACGGAG
>CAVHML010000189.1:0-4394 GCA_963636905.1 bacterium | reverse complement strand
GGATTGTCACTTTCCGAGGAATTTGCCGCTGATATAGTCGTTCAGAGCGTCACGGTAGCTGTCGCCAATGGGCAGGTCTTGGCCGCCATCGAGGATGATGCGGCTTCGGTTGATTTCCGTTATGTGATGCAGGTTGACGACATACGACTTGTGGATGCGCATGAAGTCGGAGCCGGAGAGCCGTTCCTCTATCTTCTTCATGCTCAGCAGTACCGTCACGGGCTTGGTTTCGGAGGCCAGATGTATGCGTAGGTACTCCGACATGCCCTCTATATATATAATGTCACGCACGAGTATGCGCACAACCTTGTATTCTGACTTCAGAAAGATGGCCTCATCCTTGTCAACGGGGGCTACGCTGGCGGCATGAAGCAGGTCGTACTGGCGCTTAACCTTGTCGGCTGCCTGCATTATGTCGCCCATTCCGAAGGGCTTGAGCAGGTAGTCTATAGCGTCAACCTTGAACCCTTCCACTGCAAACTCCTGATATGCGGTGGTAAAGACCACTAATGGCGGGTCTTGGAGCGACTTCACGAAGTCCATACCGTTGAGGTCGGGCATGTTTATGTCTATGAAAATGGCGTCAACGGGCTGCTTGTCCAGCAGAGGTATCGCCTCCAGTGCGCTCTGGCAGCAGCCAACGACCTCAAAGAAGGGCACTTTGGCCAGATAGGCGGCCAGTTGCTTGAGCGCAAGCGGTTCGTCGTCGATGGCGAGGCATCTGATTTTGTTCATTCCTTTGGTCTGTTTTTTGGTTCTAAGCGTTGGCTCCGTCGTCCTGTGCGCCTGTTTTCATGGGCAGAGGCTTTATGGGCAGCCGCAGGGACAGGCGGTATTCGCCTCCGGAAACAGTGGTCTGCAGCTCGTATGTGTCGCCGTAGAGCAGTTGTAGCCGCTTGACTGCGTTCTTCAGCCCCACGCCTCCGTGGCGGTCTTCGGCCGTTGGTTTGATACTGTTGTTGCAGTTGAACACCACCTGTCGGGCGGTTTCGTCCACCCTCACGGTCACTTCTATGAACGACTCCTGCTGATAGCTCACTCCATGTTTGAATGCGTTTTCCACAAACGTGGTGAACAGCAGCGAGGGCACTTGGATTTCGGACAGTCTCTGTGTGCCTTCCTGTGTGCCGGAGGCCGCTTCCCGGGGCAGGGAGAGCGATATGCGCACCTTGTCGGTGTACCTTATGCGCATCAACTCCACGTAGTGGGCTATGAAATCAGTCTCCTTTTGCAGCGGAGCCATCGTCCTGTTGCCTTCATACAGCACGTAGCGCATCATTTTCGACAGCACTTCTATGGTGGTTTTGGCCTGTTCCGGGTCAATATCCACCAGTGCGTGGATGTTGTTGAGCGTGTTCATGAAGAAATGGGGGTTGATCTGGTACTTCAAATACTCCAGTTGGCGGTTCAGGTTTTCCCGTTCCAGCTCCTTCATACGCTTGCTGTCGTCGAGCGATTTGAAGTATATTTTGGTGCCAACGTTAACCCCCATGAGCAGCATGACGATGATAAATGACACCGAATCCTGTCCTCCGAAGGCACGGGGCGGCTTTTCGCGCTCCATTTCCTTTCCCTTGGGCTTCAGGTCTGCGCCCTTTTGTTCTGCGCCCTGTTCCTTTGGCTGCGGCTCTGTGCTCATATCTGGCGGCAAAGGTGGCATCATGTCGCCGTCAGGTACAGGTCTTTCGTCGTCAAAGGCCATCGGAGGCCGCGCATCCATGCGTTCTTCGGTGCGCAACTCGTGCGGTTGTGGCTTTTCGGGGCGGTGTGGACGGCACAAAACCTGGTAGCCTGTGAAAGCGGCCAGAAAGGCTGCGGCCAGAAAGGCGTACAGCCAGCGGCGGTTGCGATAGACTAACTGGGGCGCAATGAGGAAGTTGTGGATGCAGAAGGCCGTGAAGAACATCGTGAGCAGCCCCCATGCACCCAACAAATCGTGCCAGTCGAACCCGTCAGTATGCAGGTTGTCCTGGCCGGTGTACAGGGAAAAGGCCGAAACTGCGTACATTATAGTCCACAGCACGGCATATAGTATCAGCTCCGCCCTCTTTTGTCCGTGCATAATCGCGCTGAAAAGGATGTGATCCGGTCGTTTCATTGTCTATAACGCATGTTCCCTTAATATATTGCCGTTCGGGTTGACAATTGTCGGCGGTTCGTTTCCCGTAGTTCAGCGCACGGTTCCTGCGGCTATCTTCTTCCCTCCGACTGTGTATATGCCCTTGGGCAATGTTGCGAGGCAGCCGGCGGAGTCGCCCACCTTTGTCCCTTTCAGGTCATAGACCGCACAGTCTGCCGTAGCGGCCTTGCCGTTTGCAACGGGTGTTATGGCGGTAACGTCGCGTGAAGTGGTGTCGAGCGTGCCGTTGTTGGCCAGAGAGCCGTAGCTGAGCGTGTGTCCGTTGGTATAGACCGTGGCTCCTGTGCCGATAGTGAGGTCATCCACGTATGAGTCGGCGTCGAGTATCCATGTGCCGTTGACCGTTGCAGAGGTCGAACTGGCCACGTTGGCGTTGTCCATAGAGCCTGTCCACACGGCCGAAGCGGCTACTGAAACAGTGACGGTGCCGTATTTGTCTGCGTTTGCCGCCCCGGTGTATCTCCCGTTCTTGAGCACTAAGTTGCCCGTACCGCCGTATGTGCTCCAGCGGGTGTTGTAGTCAACATACATAAGTATGCCGCTCGGAACTGTAAGCGAAACGTTGTCGAGGGTCAGCGTGCCGGTTATGTCGGTTGGGATTTCGCATAGCGGAGCGTTACTGTCGGTCAGGGTTATAGTACTGCCCGTGATGTTTATCGCACCGTTGTAGCCTTCGGAGTCGCCGGAGCCGCTTTGCAGTATCATCAGGCCGCGTGACGACGAGCCGGACGTGAAGTTGCAGTCGGTAATGTTTATGGTGTTGTCGCCCTCTATCACTCCTACCTCGCCCAGAGCGGAGCTTCCCGTTGCGTTGCTGGCCGAGACGGTGCCCGTGGAGTAGAGTATGGCGCAGTCAGTGCCTGTGGTTATATACGAGCCGCCGTCCACTGACACTGTGCCGCCGCCCCTGTCTGTGGCCACAACCGAGCTGTTGCTGCCTTCAGTCACTATGTCGAGGTCAGAGGCCACGATGGTTCCGCCGCCTGTGGCGTGTATTCCGCGCGAGAGATTTGCCGAGTTGCGTATCGTGACCCCGCTGATGTTGAGCACGCCGTAGCCGTATGCGAACGCCGCATTGGCCCCTTTTGCATTGGTAGTGATGGTTCCGCCGGTCATGGTGAGGGTGGTTGCGGCGCTTGTGCTGCCCACATACACAGCGGAGTTGACCCCGTAGAAGCTCGTGTTGTCACTGCTTGCGCTGTAGTCGCCGGTCTTTGTCACCGTGCAGCCGGCCATTGTCAGTGTGCCGCCTGTCACTTGGACTGCGTTTTCGTCAGCCCCTGTCGATGTGTAGGTCTGGTTTGAAACGCTTGTAGTGCCCGATGACTGCGAATAGCCGGTGCTGCTGGTGCCGCCGATGGCATAGCTGGAGCCGCCGCCTCCCTCGTTTCCGCCGCCTCCGCCGCCGGGTCCGCCCTGCGCAAGGGCGCTGACACATGAAAGGAACACGCAAAGTACAGAAGTAAATGTCTTTTTCATAATCGATATATTTGTTGGTTTTGACAATTATAAGGTAGGGACAATGCCCCCGGACGGCAGGAATACTTGTCCCGGTTGCCCAAGTGCCGTTTGTCTTGTGCAAAGTTACGGCAAGCATACAGCGTCTGCAACATATTTCAACGAACGGGCTTTATCCGTCAACAATCGGGCTTGTAGTGGCGGAAACGGGCAATTTAGCAGGCGAAGCGCCCTCGCTTTGCCCCCTGTCCAGGGGAGTCCTTGACCCCAAGTCCCACTTTGGCTACCGTAAACTGCCCGTTTACGGGTCGTAAACACGGCATTTACGATAGCTAAACACGGCATTTACGGTGTGTAAACGGTGTGTTTGTGTAAGCAACAGACTGCCAGAGGGTTATAAAAACATGGGAGTTTGTGTAAGAAACTGGCCGACAGAAGGCTATAAAGCCAAGGGATGCGGCGAGGGCGCCGCACCTACTACAGTATGCATAAGGGCAATTTAGTAGGCGAAGCACCCTCGCTTTGCCCCCTGTTCTGGGCAATCCTTGACCCTACACATGGCAATCCTTGACCCTATTCTGGGCAATCCTTGCCCCTACACATGGCAATCCTTGACCCCAAACCCCATCCTTCGGCTACCGTAAACCGCCGAATTATGGGGCGCAAACCGCCGCTTACGCATCGCAAACAGGGCGGCTTTTCCCGGCGTAACGCTAAATTCGAGGATAGTGCCTTGACATATTGGCCTCGAAGAGGCCGCATTTCAGTAACCCCATGTGCAGCGTCAGCGGAACAT
>CAVHML010000188.1:0-4491 GCA_963636905.1 bacterium | reverse complement strand
TTTATTTATTCTCCATTTACAATGATTTCCCGTAAATTTGCAGAGTACAAAAAGGAATATAGAATGAAGTCATTTATCAACGTTAGCGACATCGGCGACTTGAACAAAGCTCTCGCCGAGGCAAGGGAAATAAAGCAGGACAGATTCAAGTATCAGGCGTTGGGCAAGAACAAGACGCTGCTCATGATATTCTTCAACAACAGTCTGCGCACGAGGCTCAGCACCCAAAAGGCGGCAATGAACCTCGGCATGAACGTGATTGTGCTGGACGTGAATGCAGGAGCGTGGAAGCTTGAGACGGAGCGAGGCGTGATCATGGACGGCGACAAGAGCGAACACTTGCTTGAGGCCATACCCGTGATGGGCAGCTACTGCGACCTTATCGGCGTGCGCAGCTTCGCCGGACTGACCGACCGCGAGTATGACTATGCCGAGACGGTGATGCAGCAGTTCATCAAGTATAGCGGCCGCCCAGTGTTTGCCATGGAAACGGCCACCGTACACCCCTTGCAGGCTTTCGCCGACCTTATCACTATAGAGGAGCACAAGACCAAGGCTCGTCCGAAGGTGGTGCTCACGTGGGCTCCCCACTGCCGAGCTTTGCCGCAGGCTGTGCCCAACTCTTTCGCCCAATGGATGAACGCCGCCGACGTGGACCTGGTGATAACGCAGCCTCACGGCTACGAACTCGACCCGAAGTTTGTGGGAGACGCCCACGTGGAATACGACCAGATGAAGGCTCTTGAGGGAGCAGACTTCGTGTATGCGAAAAACTGGAGCTGTCCGGGCGTGACCAACCGCGCCGACTATGGTAAGATACTGAGCAAGGACATGTCGTGGACAATTGACGCGCAGCACATGGCCGTGACCGACAACGGCAAGTTCATGCACTGTCTGCCGGTAAGGCGCGGACTCATCGTGACCGACGACGTGATAGAAAGCGCTAACTCGCTCGTCATCCCCGAAGCCGCCAACCGCGAGATTTCAGCCGAGGTGGTGATAAAAAGGATGATAGAGGCATAAGTTCTTTACTGTCGAAAGAAAAGACATTGCACCGTACCGTTATTTCTCAACCACGCAGTTGAGGAATGCGGGAAAAGGAAGTATCTTTGCATAAGCACAATGGCAGAAGACATTGACGAAATAGAACTTGAAGGCGAACTCGACAGCGGCGACCAGCAGCTGTATGAGCACTTCCGCATGGAGGCCGACAAGGGAATGACTCCCGTAAGGGTGGACAAATACCTGGCCGAGAAGTTGCAGCACTCCAGCCGCAACCGCATACAGAACGCCGCCGATGCGGGATTCGTGTATGTGAACGGACGCGCGGTGAAGAGCAACTACAAGGTGCGCGGCGGCGACGTGGTGACTCTGATGCTCAACCGCCCTCACTTCGACACCACGATAGAGCCGGAGGACATACCGATGGACATCGTGTATGAGGACAATGAACTGATGGTGGTGAACAAGCCTGCCGGACTGGTGGTGCATCCGGGTTGCGGCAACTTCAACGGCACGCTGGTCAACGCCGTGGCGTGGCACTTGCGCAACCTGCCCACATACGACCCCAACGACCCGCAGGTGGGACTGGTACACCGCATTGACAAGGACACCAGCGGACTGCTCGTGGTGGCGAAGACGCCCGACGCAAAGACGGAGTTGGGAGCGCAGTTTTTCAACAAGACCACCCACCGGAGCTACACGGCACTGGTGTGGGGCAACTTCAAGGAAGACTCCGGACGCATAGAGGGCAACATCGGGCGCGACCCGAAGGATCGCCTGCGCATGGCGGTGTTCCCTCCGGGAAGCGACACGGGCAAGTCGGCCGTGACACACTACCGCGTGCTTGAGCGTTTCGGCTACACCACGCTGGTGGAGTGTGTGCTCGAAACGGGACGCACCCATCAGATACGCGCCCACATGAAGCACATAGGCCATCCGCTCTTCGGCGACGAACGCTATGGCGGTACAGAGATATTGCGCGGCGAGCGCACGGGCAGCTACCGGCAGTTTGTGCTCAACGGACTGAAGCAGTGCCCGCGCCAGGCACTGCACGCCAAGACTTTGGGCTTCATACATCCCACAACGCACGAGCAGATGGACTTCACATCGCCTCTGCCTCCCGACCTTGAGGGACTGATAGAACGCTGGCGCACATTCGTGGCCGGCACGCAGCGCGACCTCGGCTGACGCATTCTTATATCTGCCGGCAAAAGGCGGGCGCAGCGGTAAACAACTGTAACATTGAAACAAAATAAACTGATATATATGAAAGAACTGAAAAGAAATATCGCCATCGTCTGCGGTGGCTATTCGTCGGAGCACGATGTCTCGCTACTCTCGGCACAAGGCTTGTACTCATTCTTCGATAAGGAGCGTTACAACGTTTACCTCGTCGATGTACACCGACAGGACTGGACCGTGGAGCTTGGCGACGGCACTACGGCAAAGATAGACCGCAACGACTTCTCGTTTGTGAAGGACGGCGAGGTGGTGGCGTTCGACTACGCCTACATAACCATACACGGCACTCCGGGCGAGAACGGCATTATCCAGGGCTACTTCGACCTCGTGGATGTGCCCTACTCTACCAGCGACGTGCTCGTGGAGGCTCTCACGTTCAACAAGTTTGTGCTCAACCAATACCTCAAAGGCTATGGCGTGAGCGTGGCCGACAGCCTTCTGATACGCAAAGGCTATGAGGAGCTGGTGAGCGACGACGAGGTGGAGAGCCGGATAGGCATGCCCTGCTTCGTGAAACCGGCAGCCGACGGCAGCAGCTTCGGCGTGTCGAAAGTGAAGAACAAGGACCAGCTCGCCCCGGCCATACGCAAGGCTATGCTCGAAAGCCCCGAGGTGATGGTGGAGTCTTACCTTGAAGGCACGGAAATCTCCATCGGTTGCTACAAGACAAGCGACAAGTCGGTGGTGCTTCCTGCTACAGAGGTGGTCACTTCGCGCGAGTTTTTCGACTACGAAGCCAAGTACAACGGACAGGTGAAGGAGATTACTCCGGCGCGTCTGAACCCCGAAACCACCGAGCGCGTGCGTCAGATAACGAGCCAGATATACGACATCCTGCACTGCAACGGCATCATCCGCATAGACTATATCATCACCCGTGGACCCGGCAAAGACGGCAAGGAGACCGACAAGATATACATGCTTGAGATAAACACCACGCCCGGCATGACCCCCACGAGCTTCATTCCGCAGCAGGTGAAGGCCGCCGGACTGGAGATGAAGGATGTCTTGACGGAGATAGTCGAGAACCAATTCAAGTGATTTCACCCGCTCCGCCATGCCGCATCAACACAATGCAGCATGGCGGAGCGGCATGTTTTATACAGACATTAATAATATATAGATTACTATGAACGTTCCATCTGAGTTCGACTCCATACGTCCTTTTGAGCCGGAAGAGCTTCCTGCGGTCTACGACCGACTGCTTTCCGACCCGCAGTTCCGCACAGTTGTCGGCTACATCTTCCCCGACGTCCCCTTTGAAGCGTTGGCCGAGAAGATGCGCAAGTGCCGCACCAACCTTGAGTTTCAGCTCGCTTTCTGCTATGGTTTCCTTGAGAATTTGCTGAAGAAGGCCGCCAAAGGATGCGACATCGACACTTCGGAGGTTGACACAAGTCGCCGCTACACCTTCGTAAGCAACCACCGCGACATCGTGCTCGACTCGGCGCTGCTCGATAAGCTGCTTGTCGACGCCGGTTTCAAGACCACCTGCGAGATAGCCATTGGCGACAACCTGTTGGCTGCACCGTGGATTAAGGACTTGGTGCGCATCAACAAGTCGTTCATAGTGGAGCGCAGTGCCGGCATTCGCGAGATGCTGGCGGCGAGCAAGCGGCTGTCGGAGTATATGCACTTTGTCATATCGTCTAAGAACGACAACATCTGGATTGCGCAGCGCGAGGGCAGAGCCAAGGACAGCGACGACCGCACGCAGCAAAGCATACTGAAGATGATGGCCATGGGTGGCGAAGGCTCTGTGAAGGAGCGGCTCAAGCAGCTGCACATCGTGCCGCTTGCCATATCCTACGAGTACGACCCGTGCGACTGGCTTAAGGCTCGCGAGTTCCAGTTGAAGCGCGACGTGGAGGGATGGAAGAAGACTAAGCAGGACGATGTGGAGAGCATGCGCACCGGCATCATGGGCTACAAGGGGCGCATACACTACCATTGCGCTCCGTGCATTGACGATTTCCTCGACTCTCTGCCCAACGACACACCCAAGGGCGAACTGTTCGCTGCCGTTGCGGCGCACATTGACCGTGGCATACACCGCAACTACCGCCTCTATCCCAACAACTTCATTGCCTGGGATATGCTCGACGGAGCATCAAACCACGCAGACAAGTACACCCAAGAGGACAAGTTGGTCTTTGAGAAATACCTTGCCGGACAGCTCGACAAGATTGATTTGCCAGGCAAGGACGAAGATTTCCTGCGCGAACGCATACTGACCATGTATGCCAA
>CAVHML010000187.1:0-4499 GCA_963636905.1 bacterium | reverse complement strand
CTGGCCGCAACCTACCCCTCCATGCCCCACTACCCGCAGCCCGACGGACGCGAAAAGATACCTGCCGGGTGGCTGATAGAGCAGTGCGGATGGAAAGGGCGTTCGCTCGGACGCGCAGGGGTTTGCCCCACACAGGCTCTCGTGCTCATTAACAAGGGCGGAGCCACGGGTTCGGAAATCCTAAACCTGTGCAAGACCATACAAAAGGACGTGAAACAGAAGTTCGGAATAGACATAAAACCGGAGGTAAACATACGATGAAGGTCACCTTTCTCGGCACAGGGACAAGCTGCGGAGTGCCAACCATTGGCTGCAACTGCGAGGTTTGCACAAGCAAAGACCCAAGAGACACTCGTCTGCGCACCTCCGCACTGGTGGAAACCGGGCGCACCCGCATCCTTATAGACTGCGGTCCCGACTTCAGACAGCAGGTTCTGCCCTTGCCGTTCAGGCGGATTGACGGCATACTCCTCACACATTTGCACTATGACCACGTGGCCGGTATCGACGATGTGCGCCCTTTCAGCCGCTTCGGCGACGTTGACATCTATGCCGACAGCCACACTTCCGAGGCGTTACGCCACAACATCCCCTACTGTTTTGCCAAAGAAAAATATCCCGGAGTGCCCGATTTGAGGCTCCACACCATAGAACCGCACGTGGAAATGGCCATAGGCGACATCAAAATCATGCCCGTCAGGGTCATGCACGGCAAGCTCCCGATACTCGGATACCGCTTCGGACGCTTCGCATACATAACGGACATGAAAACTATAGAGCCGCAAGAAATGGCCTATCTGGCCGGTGTGGAGGTGCTGGCCGTAAACGCTTTGCGCTTTGAAAAGCCCCACCACTCACACCAACTGGTGGCTGACGCCATAGAATTTGCACGTAGCGTTGGTGCAAAGCGCACCCTTTTCATCCACGCCAACCACGATATGGGTCTGCACGCTACCCTTCAGCAGCGTCTGCCCGAAGGTTTTGAAATGGCTTACGACGGCCTTGTGATTAACGTTTAGCCTCCTTGTGATTAACGTTTTGGCCACTTACGATTAACGCTTAGTACCCTTATGATTACCGTTTTGGCACAACAGAGCCAAAACGGCGACATTTATTTTTCAAAACCCGCCCGGAAACGCACCGTCAGAACCTCACACTGAACTGCAAGTCAACCACACTGTAGTTGTGCTTGGCCAGACTGCGGTCGTTAACCAAGGCATATTCGGCGTGCAGCTCCACGCTCTTGTTCAGCATCCAGTTGAGTCCCACTTCATATTGCGTGCGGCTCGTTTCCCAATCTGCCCTTGGGCGGTAGAGGTCGTAACGGGTTTTGGCCGCCAGCCTGCCCGGTATGACCGGCGCAATGCACAGTGCATACACACCGTCGGCCTTGTTGCCGAGAGCGGTGTTCACGGTTGCGTCGGTCTGGTCGCCCTGTTTCTGATAAGCAGTCTTGAAGGCGTAGCCAGTGGAGTGGATGTATTCGGAGCGGAACTGCCACCCCTTTGCCTTGTATTCCGCACTTACGGCATAGCGGTGCTGCGGAAGGCTCACCGTACCCGTATGCTCTGTGCCGTCAGAATCGGTCCATTTGCCGGTGCGGGCCTTTGATCCCGTCCATCCGAACGCACCGATTCGGAGTCCTGCGGCGGGCGTTATCCACATTCCGCCGATTATGTCCTTGCGGTTGTCCGCATCCTTTGTGTTTATGCCCTGCCCGTTAAACACCCCTATCTGGTAGTGAAGCAGTGGCCGTCCGGCCTTGTCGGGCAGCAAATCGCCCTGTATCTGCACCCCGATGTCGCGCCCGTTGCTTGCCTGTTCGCCCGAACGGTCGTTGAAACCGGCCAGTTTCGACACATTTTGCGAGTAACCCATGAAGCCCTGGTCGATGGGATGCATGGGGTTTTCAAAGGAGAAAGGCCGCTTGAACTGCCCGGCTTTCACCTTAAACAGGCCGAACCGCTGCCACTCGGCGTAGGCATCCACTATGCGCGGACTGCTGCCGAGCGTGGCCGTATTGCCGTTTATCTGCACCTGAACCTTGTATTCAATGTCGTCAAGCAGCCGTCCGCCCAAGGCAAGGCGCGCCATGCGCACGTCAAACGTGTTGCTCCTGTCGCCGCTCTTGAGCGTTGCCTGATACTGTCCTATGACATAGCCGCTCAGTTTGGCCGTTGCCGCTGTGCCGCCCTTGCCTCCTGCACCACTGTTGCCGGCCATTGCAACCGCAGATGCCGCCATGGCAGCCGCAAGGCATACCGTTCTCAAGCCCGGCATCACGCTTCCCTCCTTTCAAGCAGCACCACGTTCTCCACGTGGGGCGTGTGGGGGAACATATCCACGGGCTGTACGGCCACAACCCTATAGTTTGCGTCGAGCAGGGCGAGGTCGCGTGCCTGTGTGGCGGGGTTGCAGCTCACATAGACGATGCGTTTGGGCGAGGTGCGCAGTATGGTTTGCACCACGTCGGGGTGCATTCCTGCACGCGGAGGGTCGGTTATCACCACGTCGGGGCGGCCGTGACGGGCTATGAACCCGTCGTTCAGTATGTCCTTCATGTCGCCTGCGAAGAAGTCGGTGTTGCCTATACCGTTTATTTCCGAGTTGATTTTGGCGTCCTCAATGGCCTCCGGCACATACTCGATGCCTATCACGCGGCGGGCTTTGCGTGCCACGAAGTTGGCAATGGTGCCGGTTCCTGTGTAAAGGTCATACACAAGCTCGTTGCCGGTGAGCGCCGCAAACTCGCGAGCCACCGAGTAGAGGTGGTAAGCCTGTTCGGTGTTGGTCTGGTAAAAGCTCTTCGGGCCTACCTTGAAGCGCAGTTCTTCCATCGTCTCGAAGATATGGTCAGTGCCACTGAACGTCACGATGTCCTGATCTCCTATGGTGTCGTTGCACTTCTGGTTGTTTACATACAGCAGCGAGCTTATCTGCGGGAACTCTCCGGCCAAGTGGCGGAGCAGACCCATAGCCTTGGACTCGTCATCCGGCTCGTCGAAGTGGAACTGGACTATCACCATCCACTCGCCGGTGTTGGAGTTGCGAATGATAACGTCGCGCAACAGGCCGTGCTGGGCGCGCAGGTCGAAGAAGGAGATGCCGTGACTGAAGGCATAGTCCCTTATGCTGTTGCGTATGGCGTTGTGGGTATCGTCCATCAGCCAGCACTTTTCGATGGGCAAAATCTTGTCGAAAGCCCCCGTAATGTGGAAGCCTATGCCGTTCATGTTGCCGTATTCCTCGCCGGAAGCAATCTGTTCCCTGGTGAGCCACCGCTTGTTGGAGCATCCGAACTCCAGCTTGTTGCGGTACTCGAAGGTCTTTACCGAACCCATAATTGGGCGGAACTCAGGCAGTTCCACCTTGCCTATGCGCGACAACTGGTCGTGTACCTGCCTCTGCTTGGCCTTGAGCTGCTCCCCGTAGGGCAGGTTCTGCCACTTGCAGCCGCCGCACACGCCGAAATGCCGGCACTTCGGCTCCTCGCGTACATTACTATATGTTATGAAACGCGCCACCTCGGCCTCGCAGTAGCGGTGCTTCTTTTTCTTCACTTGCAGGTCAACAACATCGCCGGGCACGGTGAACGGCACGAAAACCACCATGTCGTCCACCTTGGCTATGGCCTTTCCCTCAGCCGCAACGTCGGTTATGGTGACGTTTTCCAGCAATGGAAGCGGCCTTTTCTTTCTGCTCATTATTATATATGCTTGACTTTTAGATTGTATGCGCTTTGTTTTGCGGTGCAAAATTACAAAATAAGTGATGCGGAAAGGCAATGTTGCCCCAAATGTTTTGGCGGAAAAGCAAGTGAAACGGGTCGGAATGGCGGCGGAATGGCAACAGTCCCCATTGATTTCCAGCGCATTACAAAGGCGGAAAGCGTCTGTTCCGAAAGGCATACCGCACTGTTTTTCATCTCCAAAAAGTTAGTTTTGCATCTCCAAAACGCCTGTCTTTGCATCTCCAAAACGTCCGTTCCGCACCTCCCAAATGCCGGGTTTGCAAGTCTCTGTCTGCCAACAGCTTCCACAAACCGCCCGTTTAAGGGTCGTAAACACGGCATTTACGGGTGCTAAGTGTGGCATTTACGGGTCGTAAACCGCCCGTTTGCAACCTCCGAACCGCATATTACGCAAGCCAAACCGCACTGTTACGCACACCCAAAACCGATTCTTCAAATGCAGAGACACCGCACTTTGCAGCAGAAAGAAGCTCTTGGGGGGGGGTACGGCAGCGGGCATAGCCTCAAAGAGGCTGCACCTATCATATAATAAGGTACGGCTTGTAGGGCTTACAGCGCATGGCATAGCCTCAAAGAGGCTGCACCTATCATATAATAAGGTACGGCTTGTGGAGCTTACAGCGCATGGCATAGCCTCGAAGAGGCTGCACCTATCATATAATAAGGTACGGCTTGTGGAGCTTACAGCGCATGGCATAGCCTCGAAGAGGCTGCACCTCAGTAACCCCATGTGCAGCGTCAGCGGAAC
>CAVHML010000186.1:0-4514 GCA_963636905.1 bacterium | reverse complement strand
TTGCCATGCTGTCCAGGAGGGAAGTTTCTCCTGGACAAAACTTTGTCTGCGCCGAAGATTGGCTCACCAAAACGGCGCGCAATTTTTGATTTCGGTCCAATATATCTTGCCATAATATTCTTATGCTTAATTTTGTTTCAACAACTTACTATGCTACTATACGCGTCTTCTCTTCGGAGGACGGCAACCATTGTGCGGCAGCGGAGTAACATCGACAATCTCCGTTACTTCGATACCGGCTCCATGCACGGCACGGATGGCGGATTCGCGGCCGTTACCCGGTCCCTTAACGTATGCCTTCACCTTGCGCAAGCCCAATTCATAAGCTACCTTTGCGCAATCCTCAGCTGCCATCTGGGCAGCATAGGGTGTGTTCTTCTTTGAACCACGGAAGCCCATCTTACCTGCAGACGACCAAGAGATGACCTGTCCCTCACTGTTGGCAAGAGACACTATAATATTGTTGAAAGAGCTATGCACATGCAACTGTCCCATAGCCTCGACTCTCACATTCTTTTTCTTTGAAGCGACTGTTTTCTTTGCCATAATTCTTAATCTTTAATGTCCAAATTGTGAATTACTTCGTAGCCTTCTTCTTGTTGGCAACAGTCTTCTTCTTACCCTTACGTGTACGGGCGTTGTTCTTTGTACTCTGACCGCGAACAGGAAGACCGTTGCGATGACGGATGCCACGATAGCAGCCAATATCCATCAGTCGCTTGATATTCAATTGGATCTCAGAACGGAGATCACCTTCTACCTTGAATTCAGCACCGATAATTTCGCGGATCTTGGCGGCTTGGTCGTCTGTCCATTCGCAGACCTTCAAGTCACGGCTAACGCCGGCCTTATCCAATATCTTTGCTGAACTACTTCGACCGATACCATAGATATAGGTCAATGCGATTTCGCCACGCTTATTCTGGGGCAAATCTACTCCAACAATTCTTATTGCCATTTGTTAGTGAATAAAATGTTTAACGATTGATTAACCCTGACGCAACTTGTACTTGGGGTTTTTCTTGTTGATAACGAACAGACGTCCTTTCCGGCGCACGATTTGGCACTCGGGAGTACGCTTCTTCAAAGATGTTCTTGTCTTCATGTCTATTATTTGTATCTAAATACTATTCTTCCTTTCGTCAAGTCATAGGGACTCATCTCCACCTTAACCTTGTCACCGGGAAGTATCTTGATGTAGTGCATACGCATCTTGCCCGAAATATGGGCGATTATCTGCACTCCATTCTCAAGCTCCACCCTAAACATTGCATTGGAAAGAGACTCCACGATAGTGCCGTCCTGCTCAATAGCGGATTGTTTTGCCATACTTTTAATTAATTTCCTTATATCTCTCTAATACCGTATGCCCATCCAAAACCCCTAAACACAGATTCGAGTAGACAACCATTGCAACAGGAACGAAGCAAAAGAGCCTTACTGTGCACGAACCCAACTTATGCCAGAAAAAGAAATTTCACTCTCCGTATTCTTTATGATGGAGATGTTCCGTCTCACTCTATGAATTTCAAGGGATTTAACGGCGGCATGCTTATGCAGACGCACCGCTACGGCCGCGAACCCTGCCGGATTTCAACAGACCATCATAATGGCGCACGAGCAAATGGCTCTCTATCTGCTGGAGAGTGTCAAGTACTACACCAATGAGAATCAAAAGCGATGTCCCTCCAAAGAACTGCGAGAAAGCATCCTGCACATCAAGCAAGCCAGCCAAGGCGGGCATAATGGCAATGAACGCTATGAACAAAGATCCAGGGAAAGTAATCCTTGACATCACCGTGTCAATATAGTCTGCAGTGTCCTTGCCAGGCTTTATTCCGGGAATGAAACCATTGTTGCGCTTCATATCCTCTGCCATTTGAGTGGGATTCAATGTTATAGCCGTATAGAAATACGTGAATGCTATGATAAGAGCGGCAAACACGACATTATACAGCCAACTGTGATGATCCATCAATGACCTTACCAGCCAAGACGAGTTTTCAGGAGCGGAATACTGCACGATGGCCAATGGGATAAACATCAGTGCCTGAGCAAAGATGATAGGCATTACGTTTGCGGCAAATAGCTTCAGCGGGATGTACTGACGGGCACCTCCATACTGCTTGTTGCCAACGATACGCTTGGCATACTGCACTGGTATCTTGCGCGTTCCCTGAACAAGCAGTATCGCAGCGCACACCACTGCCAACAAAACCAATATCTCAATCATGAACATGACCAGACCGCCGCCAGATATTGCCGTAAAGCGCGAGCCAAGCTCCTGAATGAAAGCCTGCGGCAGACGGGCGATGATACCAATCATTATTATCAACGAGATTCCGTTTCCTATACCCTTATCAGTGATACGTTCTCCCAACCAAAGTATAAACATACTTCCTGCGGCAAGGATTACTGTGGCGGTCACAATGAACACAGGCCAAGAGATGCCCGTAGCAAGGGCGCCTCCTGCCTGCATCCTAAGATTTATCAAATAGCTCGGAGCCTGAAACAGAAGGATGCCTACTGTAAGGTAACGAGTGTATTTGCTTATCTTCTTGCGGCCACTTTCGCCTTCACGCTGCATTTTCTGGAAATACGGTACAGCAACAGCGAGAAGCTGCATAACAATAGAAGCTGAGATATAAGGCATTATACCCAACGCGAAAATAGACGCATTGGAAAATGCTCCACCGGAGAACATATCCAAAAGGGACATCAAGCCACCCTTGGTCTGCGACTGTAGCTTATCCAACATGGCCGGATTGATGCCGGGAAGCACCACAAACGAGCCAAAACGGTAAATGGCAGTGAAGAGGATCGTTATGAGAATACGCTTGCGCAAATCCTCAATCTTCCAAATGTTCTTCAGTGTCTCAAATAACTTCTTCATCTTCTTAGATTATTGTCGTGTTACCACCTAATGCTTTGATTGCCTCTTCTGCTGTCTTAGAGAAAGCGTTGGCCTCCACATCAACTTTTGTCTTCAATTCGCCCTTTGCAAGAATCTTCACGAGTTTCTTACCGTTCGTCAGACCTGCAGCTACAAGTTCAGCCATTCCAATCTTGGTCAGGTTCTTCTCTTCTGCAAGTTTCTGAAGTGTTGACAAATTCACAGCAAGATACTCCTTACGATTGATGTTCTTGAAGCCAAACTTCGGAACACGACGCTGCAATGGCATCTGTCCACCCTCGAAACCAATCTTTCTCTTGTAACCAGACCTTGCCTTGGCACCCTTGTGACCACGGGTAGAAGTTCCACCCAAGCCAGAACCAGAACCGCGTCCCAAACGACGACGAGAATGTGTGGAACCCTCGGCAGGAGTTAAATTATGTAGTTTCATAACTTTGTCTTTTAATTGTTTAGTCTATTACTGTCACCAAATGATGAACCTTGCGTATCATTCCGCGAAGGACTGGAGAATCTTCTTTTTCCACTACCTGTGAAATCTTATGCAGTCCCAACGAAAGCAATGTTCTTTTTTGGTCTATTGATGCACCAATGCGGCTTTTTACCTGCTTAATCTTGATTGTTGCCATAGTTAAAAGTCTCCTTATCCTCTAAATACTTTTTCCATACTGATTCCGCGCATTCCTGCCACAGTATAAGCATCTCTCATCTGGCTCAATGCAAGAATTGTAGCCTTCACCAAGTTGTGCGGATTGGAAGAACCTTTCGACTTTGCCAAAATATCCTTTACTCCAACACTATCAAGCACAGCACGCATAGCACCACCAGCCACAAGGCCGGTACCAGCAGCAGCAGGCTTCAAGAAAACTTGAGCGCCACCGAAGTGAGCTTCCATCTCATGAGGAACAGTTCCCTTGAGGACAGGCACTTTGACAAGGTTTTTCTTTGCAGCTTCCACGCCTTTTGCGATAGCTGCTGTAACCTCACCAGCTTTTCCAAGTCCCCAGCCAATGATTCCGTTACCGTCACCGACAACGACAATCGCGGCAAATGTAAAGGTACGGCCTCCTTTTGTCACCTTGGTAACACGGTTAATAGCAACCAACCGGTCTTTCAATTCAACGTCACTATTTACTCTAACTTTGTTCATTGCCATAATCGTTTAAAAATTAAGCCCTCCCTTACGGGCAGCATCTGCCAACTGCTTTACTCGTCCATGATAAAGATATCCGTTACGGTCGAACACCACGGTAGAAACGCCAGCCTCAATGGCCTTCTTTGCCACGAGTTCGCCGACTTTCTCTGCCTGCTGTATCTTAGGCATAGCCTCCATGCCCAAAGAAGAAGCAGACGCCAAAGTCTTGCCATCTTGATCGTTGATTATCTGGACATATATTTGCTTGTTGCTGCGGAACACGCTCATACGAGGACGTTCTGAAGTGCCAAAAACCTTTTTACGGATTCTGAACTTTATCTTTATTCGTCTTTCTACTTTCTTTGTTGTCATAATCGTAAATCATTAAAGTTACTTAGCCGAAGCTGATTTTCCAGACTTCCTGCGGATGACCTCACCCTGGAACAGGACACCCTTTCCCTTGTAAGG
>CAVHML010000185.1:0-4536 GCA_963636905.1 bacterium | reverse complement strand
TGCAAGTCTATTGCATCGAAAGCCTGATTGGTACCATGGTATAGTTTCATCGTATTCCTCCTCCCATTTTGCCGCAATACTCGGTCATGTCGTCCACTACGGACGCAAACGACTGGGTATGCAGATAGTCATAATGCCGCTCCACGAAGTTGATGGCCTTGTAGCGCAACAGATAGTTGAAGGCTTGCTTGAGCGTCAGCCCATGCCGTTTCCCGAACTCGGTGAGAAATACTACCGTCCATTCTATGTTGTCCTTTATATCATATTCCATATCCGTATTCTATATTTACACCAACATCTTCGTTGTTTACACTGCTATTTCTGCTTTTTACACCGCCACTACCATATTTTACTTACTCCTCAAACCGCAACATTCCTGCAAGTTGCAGAAAATAATCGTTCGACCAGATGTCAAGTTCCTTTGGGTTGCGGACGAACGGCATCACGTCAGCTTTCACTTGGTTGATGTCGGCTGTGGCAAGACGTTCCTTGAGCCTTTCGAGGAAAGCATCCTTGCCGATGTCTCCACCATTAAACTGCAAGACACGCTCCTGCAAGTGAGTGAAGTCCAAAGGAATGCCATGACGGATATACCACTCGAAGTCGTACCAGTCACGCCCTTTCACACGGTTCTTCCACTGGCGGTAAACCAAGGCGTGCATCTTTCCTGCCAAAAGACTGGAGGGTGTGAAGCAACGCACCATGAACGACTCAGGAAGCAACAACAACTTCTGCTCGGTGGAGAACTTCAAGGGTGGTTGGGTATCGACCTCAATCTTTATCTTGATGGACTTTTCCGTATGGAAGGTCACGTCATACACGTCGGTATTGTCCTTCAGAAACGCAGACTCCACCTTGCCGAAATTCTTCTTGTCCTTCTTCTTGATTTCCACCTCTCTGCCCACCATAGCAAATTCGTCTATAATAGGTTGGAAGTATTGGGTGAAGTCGAAGTCGGCAGACGGAGCCAAGAGCGAAAAGTCCATATCCTCGGAAAAACGCTGCAGCCCATGGAATATGCGAAGACACGTGCCGCCATAAAAAGCAGCCACATCGAAAAAGCCACCATGATACAATCCTGCAAGAATCACCTGCTGGTTAACCTCAAAGACGGCATTACGTTGTTGTTGGGTGGTGGTCAAGTCGTAAGCCGACAGCATCTGGTTGTATATCTCGTTGTTCATCTCTTTTTCAAATATTTAATGATGGTCTGGATGGACGTGGCTTTCCTGCCCACTTCTGCGTATCTTTCGAAGACGGAGACATCCATCTTGACGAAATCGTCCATATCCATGCGAAGGTCTTCGCTAAGGAATCGCTCCACGTCTTTCAGATAACGCAGGTTCACCTTGGGCGAGTTGGCGATGAGGTCGCATAGGGCCTTTTCGGGTGTTGCCATCAAGAATGTGTACGTCTGCTTGTTGACAATAGTCACGCCTATGGGAAAGGCATCACGGCTCATGCTGGTATAGTCGAAACGCCCCAATGGTGTGTCGAAGCATCTGGCATGCTTGACGGTCATTGACTGGATGCTATATACCGCCTCGGGAATAAGACCGTAGTATCTCAGCGCCGAATGCATCGACACATAAGAGGGCGCATACACATGATTGGCTATCAACTCAGGCGAAAGTGGCACCCGTGTAACCATTGGCGACACAACATAAAGTCCTTTCTTGATTCTCAGCAGGAGTCCATTTCGTTCAAGACTGCGCACCTTGTGTCCTCCCGCCTTGATGTCGGGATACAGGGAAGCAAGGGTTGCCATGCTCACTGGAATGTTGCCCAATGTCACTAATTCGTTATTCATACCGCAAAAATGGTAATTTTACGGATAACAAACGAATATTTTATTAGTTTTCTGTTCTTCGCATGACTAATTTGTACTAATTCTAATTATTAAGGCGGCAGAAGCGTCCTAAAACAAGAAGGATTATTGCCAGCGAAAAGAAAAAGCTCCTCCACTACTCCACTTTATTTTATCCCCCCCTTATGTATATACTGGGAATAAGTGAAAGTGAAACATAGGGAAGCGTCACTTCTGCATTATGGGAAGTGCCAATCCTGCATTGGGGAGCGTCACTTCTGCATTATGGGAAGCGTCACTCCAGCATTGCGAGGAACGTGTCTTCATTAATTATCTGCACGCCCAACGCCTCCGCTTTCTGCAACTTTGAGGGTCCCATGTTGTCACCTGCGAGTATGAACGAGGTCTTTGAACTGATGCTGCCCACGTTCTTTCCACCGTTACGTTCTATCATTTCCTTGTATTCATCGCGGCTGTGCTTCTGGAAAACGCCGCTGATGACTATCGTTTTCCCTTTGAGTTTGTCGCCCGACTCTTGCATCTGTTCCTCCGAAAGCTGCATCTGCAGGCCGTGGCTGCGCAACCGCGCCACCGTCTCAAGGTTGTCCGGGTTGTGGAAATAGGCCATTACGCTCCGGGCTATCACCTCCCCTATCCCGTCAACGGCCATGAGATCCTGCAAATGTGCACCGGCCAGAGCATCCATAGACTTGAAATGGCGGGCAAGAACCTTTGCCGAAGTCTCGCCGACAAAGCGTATTCCGAGTGCAAAGACGACGCGTTCAAACGGCACACTCGCCGAGTCGGCTATGCCCTGCACTATCTTTCGCGCCGAGCGTTCGCGGTTTCCGCACCCGTTAATCTGCTGCACGGTTATGTCATACAGGTCGGCCACATTGCGCACAAGCCCCCTGCGAAAATACTCGTCAACGGTTTCAGGCCCAAGACTGTCTATGTTCATGGCCTTACGCGATATGAAATGCTCTATCCTACCCTTGATTTGCGGCGGACAACCCGTGTCGTTAGGGCAATAGTGAGCGGCCTCACCCTCGTAGCGCACCAGTTCAGAACCGCACTCAGGACAGTGCGTTATAAACTGAACCGGCTTTGCTCCAGGCAAACGGCCGCTCACGTCCACGCCGACTATCTTCGGGATAATCTCACCACCCTTTTCCACATACACATAGTCGCCCTCGTGAAGGTCGAAACTGCGCATGAAATCCTCGTTGTTGAGCGTTGCACGCTTCACCATCGTACCGGCCAGCTGCACGGGAGCCATGTTGGCCACCGGGGTGACGGCACCTGTGCGCCCCACCTGAAAGGTTACTTTCTCCAAACGCGTGCGTTCGCGCTCGGCCTTGAACTTGTAGGCAATCGCCCAGCGCGGACTTTTGGCCGTATAGCCCAAGGTTCGCTGCTGCTGCAAACTGTTCACCTTAAGCACAATACCGTCCGTGGCCACGGGAAGGTTCCTACGCTCAGTGTCCCAGTGGGAGATATAGTCATAGATATCCTGGAGCGACCTGGCCTTGGTCATGCCTTCGCTTATCTTGAAGCCCCACCGGCGCGCCGCCTCAAGGTTTTCGTAGTGGCCGGAGCACGGCAATTCGTCGCCCAACAGATAATATAGGTAGGCATCGAGGCCGCGTTCGGCCACCAGAGCGGAGCTTTTGCTCTTCAAAGTGCCGCTCGCAGCATTGCGGGGGTTGGCGAAAAGCGGCTCTTCCGCCGCCTCGCGCTCGGCATTGAGCCGCTCAAAGACTTTCCAGGGCATGAGTATCTCGCCGCGAATCTCAAACTCGTGGGGATAGCCCGTGCCGGGAAGCACCAAAGGAATGCTGCGTATGGTGCGCACATTGGCCGTCACATCGTCGCCGTGCACACCGTCGCCACGCGTGACGCCGCTTGTCAGCTTGCCGTCCACATAGGTCAGGCTTATTGAGAGACCGTCGTACTTCAGCTCACAGCACACCTCAAAGTCCTCACCGCCAAGGCCGCGACTCACACTGTCATACCAGTCGGCCACATCCTGCTCGTTGTAGGTGTTGGAGAGCGAAAGCATGGGATACTTGTGGGTCACCTGGCGGAACTCGCCGCCCAAGTCGCTGCCCACACGCTGCGTCGGAGAGTTGGGGTCAGCCCACTCAGGGTGCGCCGCCTCAAGAGTTTGCAGCTCGTGCATGAGCATATCGAACTCCATGTCGCCGATTTCCGGCTGGTTAAGCACATAGTACTTGTAGTTATGCTCGTGCAATTCGCGCCGCAGCTGCTCCACCCGCAGTCTTTCGTCCATAGCTTTCCTGTTTAATTCCGCATACAAAAATAAGAAAAACGGACGACACGGCAAATGCAGTCCCCAACATTTTTGAAGGGACTGCGGCATTGCTCCGCAACAAACCGCCCGTTTACGCTTCGTAACCCGGCCAGTTACGCTTCGCAAACGGGCGGTTTACGACACGAAAGCGGCACGGTTACAGCTTATAAGCGGTGCGGTTGAGGGAAAAAGGCGGTGTGTTTGAGAAAAAAGACGGCGCGGTTAAGGGGAAGAGGCAGTGAGGTTGAGGGAAAAGGGCGGTGCGTTTGAGAAAAAAAGACAGTGTGCTTGCCCGTCTTTTCCCACACTTTTCCATCCATTTTCCACACCTTTTCCGCCCATTTCCCACACCTTTTTAGCCCATTTTCCACATATTTTCCGCCCATTTCCCATCCTATCAAAAATAAAAACGCAC
>CAVHML010000184.1:0-4538 GCA_963636905.1 bacterium | reverse complement strand
CTTGGAGTCGCTGCCTGAAGACTGCTGGCCTGCACCGTTGAAGCCTGCGTTGGGGTCAGCTCCAGGCTGTGCTCCTTGGGTACCGCCCTGATACATCTGCTGGCTGGCGGCCTGCATCACGGTGTTCAGATTGGCTATTGCCGAGTCGATGGCGGCCACATCAGCGGCCTTGTGGGCATCCTTGAGCTGCTGGAGAGCTTGTTCTATACCGGGTTTCTTGTCGGCCGGAATCTTGTCGCCGTTGTCTTTCAGGAAGTTTTCGGTGGTGAATATCATCGAGTCTGCCTGATTGAGCTTGTCTATCTTGTCGCGTTCTGCCTTGTCGGCTGCTGCGTTCTGCTCGGCTTCGGCTTTCATGCGGTCAATTTCCTCCTTGCTCAAGCCTGAAGAAGCCTCGATGCGGATGGCCTGTTCCTTGCCTGTGGCCTTGTCCTTGGCAGATACCTTCAAGATACCGTTGGCATCGATGTCGAAAGTCACCTCTATCTGCGGAACACCACGGCGTGCAGGAGCGATACCTGTCAGGTTGAACTGGCCGATGCTCTTGTTCTGGGCTGCCATGGGGCGTTCGCCTTGCAGCACGTGGATGGTGACTTCTGTCTGGTTGTCGGCTGCGGTAGAGAACACTTCGCTCTTCTTGCAGGGGATGGTGGTGTTGGCCTCAATCAGTTTGGTCATCACGCCGCCCATGGTCTCGATGCCGAGGGTCAGAGGCGTTACGTCGAGCAGCACGATGTCGCCCACACCGCCTTCCTTGTTCAGAATTGCGCCTTGGATGCTGGCACCCACGGCCACCACCTCGTCGGGGTTTACGCCCTTGGAAGGCTCTTTGCCGAAGTAGTTCTTCACGAGAGTCTGCACGGCAGGGATACGGCTTGAACCGCCCACGAGAATTACCTCGTCGATGTCGGCCGTTGTCAGTTTGGCATCGCGTATTGCGTTCTGGCAGGGCACGAGGCAAGCCTGAATAAGGTTGTGTGCCAGCTGCTCGAACTTGGAGCGTGTCAGAGTCTTTACCAAGTGCTTGGGTACTCCGGCCACGGGCATGATGTACGGCAGGTTTATCTCTGTCGATGTAGAGCTTGACAGTTCTATCTTGGCCTTTTCGGCTGCTTCCTTCAGACGCTGCATTGCCATCGGGTCGGCGGTCAGGTCGGCACCCTCGTCGTTCTTGAACTCCTGCACGAGCCAGTCGATTATCACCTGGTCGAAGTCGTCTCCGCCGAGGTGGGTGTCGCCGTTTGTGGAGAGAACCTCAAACACGCCGCCGCCGAACTCAAGGATTGATATATCGAACGTACCGCCACCGAGGTCGAACACGGCAATCTTCATGTCCTTGTTGGCCTTGTCAACGCCGTAGGCCAGTGCTGCGGCTGTAGGCTCGTTTACTATACGGCGCACGTTGAGACCTGCTATCTGTCCTGCCTCCTTGGTTGCCTGACGCTGTGAGTCGGAGAAGTAGGCCGGAACGGTTATCACGGCATCCGTGACCTCCTGCCCGAGATAGTCCTCGGCAGTCTTCTTCATCTTCTGGAGTATCATTGCTGATATTTCCTGCGGCGTGTATTTGCGGCCGTCGATGTCAACGCGCGGATAGCCGCCCTCGTCCACAACAGAGAAAGGCACGCGCCCTGTCTCCTTTTCGCACTGCGCATAGGTCTCGCCCATGAAGCGCTTGATTGAGTAAACTGTGTTCTTGGGGTTTGTGATGGCCTGACGCTTGGCGGGGTCGCCTATCTTGCGCTCGCCGCCCTCCACGAAGCCTACCACGGAAGGTGTGGTGCGCTTGCCTTCGCTGTTGGCTATCACTATCGGTTCGTTGCCTTCAAACACGGCAACACACGAGTTTGTCGTTCCCAAGTCTATTCCAATGATCTTTCCCATAATTGTATTCTTGTTTTTATTTGTTACCTTATTATTATATAGTGAACCTTACGGCAGGTTCGACATGACTACTGCAAAGCGCATGCCAAAGAGTAGTGGAGTGGGGAACGTGACAATGATGGTGACAACTTGTCACATTCAGGAAAGCAAACAGGCCGCTTGTGCATGACAAACGGCCTGTATGACAGTGTTATGGCTGCTTTATGTGCAGAGTGGTTTGTGGCTTGCCACCACAAATCAGTCGTTCTTGTCCTGAATGGCGTTCATAATAAGACCCTCCAACTCCTCGCACAACTCCGGGTTATCCTTCAAGAGAGCCTTCGTGGCATCACGCCCTTGCGCCAGCTTCGAACCTCCATACGAGAACCAGCTGCCGCTCTTCTGTATGATACCGTAGTCAACGCCAAGGTCAACTATCTCACCTATCTTTGATATGCCCTCGCCGAAGGTTATCTCGAACTCGGCCTTGCGGAACGGGGGAGCCACCTTGTTCTTCACAACCTTGACACGCACCTGGTTGCCTACCACGTTGTCGCCGTCCTTGATACTCGTCACGCGGCGTATGTCGAGCCTCACGCTTGAGTAGAACTTCAGGGCGTTGCCGCCTGTGGTGGTCTCAGGATTGCCAAACATCACACCGATCTTCTCGCGCAGCTGGTTGATGAATATGCACGTGGTGTTTGTCTTGCTGATAGTGCTGGTGAGCTTGCGCAGAGCCTGACTCATAAGCCGTGCCTGCAAGCCCACGGCGTTGTCGCCCATGTCGCCCTCAATCTCTTTCTTGGGCGTGAGGGCAGCTACAGAGTCAACCACGAGGATGTCTATCGCCGACGAGCGTATCAGCTGGTCGGCTATTTCGAGTGCCTGCTCGCCGTTGTCGGGCTGCGAAATCCACAGGTTGTTGACATCAACGCCCAGCTTCTCAGCATAGAAGCGGTCGAAAGCGTGCTCCGCATCGATGAATGCGGCAATGCCCCCGGCCTTCTGCGCCTCGGCAATGGCGTGGATGGCGAGTGTGGTCTTGCCGGATGACTCCGGTCCGTAAATCTCTATTATCCTGCCGCGTGGGTATCCGCCCACGCCCAGTGCGGCGTTGAGTGCGATGCTTCCCGTGGGTATCACCTCCACATTCTCTATCTGCTCGTCGCCGAGCTTCATTATCGAGCCTTTGCCGAAGTCCTTTTCTATCTTGGACATTGCCGCCTGAAGGGCTTTGAGCTTGCCTTCCTGTGTTGTCTCCATCTTTTCTTCCTTTGCCATTGTCTTGTCTTTGTTTTGTTATGGTGGGTTCTCCTGTTGAGAACCGCACTCGTGAAATTCCGTTAGTATTACAGTTCCAGGTCGCCGTCGAACACCTCGTGCCATGGCAATCCCTGCTTGTTGAGCTGCTCCATGAACGGATCCGGGTCGAAATCCTCAACGTTCCACACGCCGGGCTTGCGCCACAGTCCCTTGAAGAACATCATCGCGCCAATCATTGCCGGCACACCCGTGGTGTAGCTCACGCCCTGCATGCCCGTCTCCTTGTATGCTTCCTGATGCTTGCAGTTGTTATATATATAATAGGTGTGCTCCTTGCCGTCCCTCAATCCGCGTATGCGGCAACCTATACTGGTCTCTCCGTCATAGTTTTCGCCCAACTCTTGCGGATTGGGCAGTACGGCCTTGAGGAATTGCAGCGGCACTATCTTCACCTTAACCTTCTTGTCGGGACAGTCGGCCAGCGGTGCTTCATACACCAGCTCGTCAATGCGAGACATGCCAAGGTTCTGTATGCAGTCGAGATATGTGAGGTATTGCTGTCCGAAAGTCATCCAGAAGCGAGCCTGTTTGATGGTGGGATAGTTCTTGACGAGGCTCTCCAGCTCCTCGTGGTGCAACAGATAGCTCTCTCGCGCGCCAATGTTAGGATAGGTGAGCGGCTGGTGTATTTCGAGCGGCTCGGTCTCTATCCACTTGCCGTCCTTGTAGTAGAGTCCCTTTTGGGTTATCTCGCGTATGTTTATCTCCGGGTTGAAGTTGGTGGCGAACGCCTTGTGGTGGTTGCCGGCATTGCAGTCAACTATGTCAAGATACTGTATCTCATCGAAGTGGTGCTTGGCGGCATAGGCTGTATATACTCCGCTCACGCCGGGGTCGAAACCGCAACCGAGTATGGCCGTCAGGCCGGCCTTCTCGAAGCGGTCCTTGTAGGCCCACTGCCACGAATACTCGAAGTGTGCCTCGTCCTTAGGCTCGTAGTTGGCGGTGTCGAGATAGTTGCACCCACAGGCCAGACAGGCATCCATGATGGTGAGATCCTGGTAGGGCAATGCGAGGTTTACCACTAATTCCGGCTTGTAGCTGTCGAACAGAGCCTTCAGCTGCTCCACGTTGTCGGCATCCACCTGTGCCGTCTTTATGTTCGGGTTGCCAATGGCCTTAACTATCTCGTCGCACTTCTCCTTGCGGCGGCTCGCTATCATAAACTCGGTGAACACATCGGAGTTTTGGGCTATCTTAAACGCAGCCACAGTGGCCACGCCGCCTGCTCCAATCATCAATACTCTTCCCATTTCTTGTCTTTATTTTGCTTTGCTTTTTCTTTGTAGTTGATGTAAATCTATGCAAGATGCGTCTCTCTCAATTCATCATTCTTCACTCTTCGTTCTTCA
>CAVHML010000183.1:0-4663 GCA_963636905.1 bacterium | reverse complement strand
AAATAATCGTTAAAACGCTTGCAACTTAAAACTTTTTGGCCTACTTTTGCATGATTAATCTACAAACAATAACTAAAAAACAACGAGATTTAAGGCAATGAAGCGAAAACTACTACTGACATTTCTACTTGCCACGGTAATGGCTACGGCTGTAGCCCAACGCTTGACGGACAAGCTCGACCGTGGTCTTGTGGCTGTAAAGACTTCCAAGGGAGTGTTTTGCAGTTGGCGTATTACGGCAGAGGAATACTATGACGTGCAATACAACATCTATCGCGACGGCACAAAGCTCAATTCAACGCCGCTGAACGTGTCGAACTACCTTGACAAGAGCGGCACCACGTCCAGCACCTACACCGTTGAACCCATTGTGAGGGGCACTGCGCAGTCGAAATGCAACGCTTCAAGCGTGTGGAGCAACAACTATCTGGAAGTGAAGATGGACCATGGCAACCTGACCAGCACATACATTCCCAACGATGCGTGCTGTGCTGATGTTGACGGTGACGGTCAGGTGGAGATACTGCTCAAGTTCGACAACAGTAGCGATGCCTCCCAAGGCTATCTTCCCGCCGGCTACAACGGCGAATATGCCATAATAGAGGTATATAAGCTCAACGGCAAGAAGCTCTGGTGGATAGACCTCGGTCCGAACATGGCCGACTTCCAGAATAACGAGAACAACATCGTGGCCTTCGACTGGGACCGTGACGGCAAGGCGGAAGCCATTATGCGTGCCGCCGATGGTACGACCATACACACGGCCGATGGCAAGACTATTGTCATAGGCGACAAGTCGAAGAACTATCGGGCTTCGGGCGGCTCGTCCGGCCAGTGGTTCATACACGAAGGCGCAGAGTATCTGCTCTATCTGAACGGCGAGACAGGCGAGGTATATCAGCAGATGGAATATCCCCTGAAGCGTCTTGAGGACGGTGAGACAAATCTTGAAGCTGCGTGGGGCGACGGCTATGGCCACCGTTCCACCAAGCACTTCTTCGGCGCTCCGTTCCTTGATGGCAAGAAGGCAAGCATCTTCCTTGCGCGAGGCATATACACCCGTCATAAGATGGTGGCCTTTGACGTTGACCCGGCAACCCACCAGCTGTCGGAACGCTGGCGTTGGGTGTGCAACGCATCTGGCCCTTGGTACGGTCAGGGCTACCATAACTACAGCATAGCCGATGTTGACATGGACGGAAGAGACGAGATAGTCTTCGGCTCTATGGTCATTGACGACAACGGAAAGGGACTTTCCACCACTGGACTCGGCCACGGCGATGCCCATCATGTGGGCGATCTCGACCCTTATTCATTTGGACTGGAAGTTTTTGCGTGCAACGAAGACCAGCCATGCAACAACTACCGCGACGCAACCACGTCTAAGATATACTATCGTGTCACTGGAAGCGCCGACGACGGACGCTCTGTTGCAGGTAACTTCCTCGACGAGTATCCCGGAGCGCAAGGCCGTTCGGCTAAAGACGGCAACCTCGTTGGCGGAGCTTCGCACAAGGCTCTCGTGGGAGCGCCCACTTCGGGCATCTCCACCAACTTCCGCATCTACTGGGACGGCGACCTGCTCGAAGAAACGTTCAACTACGTCAACGGAAAGAACACCGAGGGCGGTATATATAAAGGTGGCAAGGACGGTGCGATAGCCACTCTCGCCGGTTCGATGACCAACAACGACACCAAGGGCACACCCTGCTATCAGGGCGACGTGTTCGGCGACTGGCGCGAGGAAGTGATAATGCGCACAGCTGCCAACAATATACGCATATATACCACGAACATTGAGACAGAGTGGCGCAATTACTCCCTCTGGCACGACCACCAGTACCGTAACGCTATGGTTTGGCAGATGTGTGGCTACAACCAACCGCCTCACGCAAGCTACTTCCTTGGCAAAATGGAGGGCATTACCGTTGCTCCGCCGCCACTCACCACTGTGGGACGCACCGAGATAGCCAACGGAGGCACCATCGGTACGGACTGCAACGACAAGCATATTATGACTGATGAGACCGGTGACATGACCGTAACCGTGACCGACGGAGCTACACCTTATATATATACGGACAACACACCGTCGCATGTTGAGGGAACAGCACCCAGCAACTGCACCACACAGAACACGGCCATCAACTATACCTACTACACCCACACGCTCACTGGCGGTGCTTTTGCCGGCAGCATGCGACTGGTGAAGCAGGGTGAGGGCACGCTCGTGCTGCCCAATGTGGTGGAGAAATATACCGGCAACACCGACGTTTGGAACGGTACTCTGTCGTTTGACGGAACGTTGCTCAACAGTCCGCTGTGGCTGAACCGTCACACTACGCTCATCTCCAATGGCGGCAAGTTCCCCAAAGGCATCCGTGCCGACTACAATGCCACCATCATCCCCGGCGGAAAGGACAAGAAAGGCTCGATAGAGACCGACTCCCTGAAGCTCGGTTTCGGTTCCCGTGTTCAGATAGACCTCTTTAACGACGGCACAACTGGCGGTATTTCAGCCGACAACATCAAGGCCAACACGCTTGTGGTGGAGAAGAAGAACTGGACAAACGGACCGCAGTATCTCGCACCCATATTCGCTTTCGTGCCCCATCCGGCTGACGGTGCAACCAAATTGGCCGACGGCAAGTACCTGATAGGCGAGATAGGCAAGGTGGAAGGCAGTCTTGACGACATCATCATTGAGGGTGTCGATGATTACAAGCACTCTTTGGTGTGTGAAGACGGTAAGTTGTATATTACGATTGCCGTCTATGTGCCGGGTGACGTTACCTGGACGGGTAGCGAGTCTGGCGTTTGGGATTTTGACGCAACGGCCAACTTTGTCAACCCCACCACTCAGGAGGCAAGAACGTTCGTTCCAGGCGACGATGTGACGTTCGACGACAATGCTGTTGCCACGGAAATAACCGTGACGGGCAAGGTCGCTCCGAGCAAGATAACGTTCAACAACGATGAAAAGAGCTTCTCGCTGAAGGGAGACAGCCTCATCGGCGGCGGTGAACTCGTGAAAAACGGTGAGGGAAGCGTCCTCATATACACCACAAACCACATCGGCAACACCACAATCAACGGCGGCAAGCTCAACGTAGCCTCTCTTGCCAACAACATCGGACAGGACTACGGTTCCCTGGGCGGCGTTGACAGCAAGATAACGATTGACAACAACGCAACACTGACCACCAACGTCAATAATACCACCACGCAGGAGATAATCGTGGGCACGGGTGGTGCGACCATCGAGGTGGGTAACAGCAGGACACTCGCCCTGAACACCGCAGTGAAGTCGGTAAATTCGGGCAACGCAGTGCTGACCAAGGCCGGCGCAGGTTCGCTTACGCTTAGCGCAAACAACCGTCTGAGCCGCCTGATCGTCAATGCCGGCAACGTGAACGCCACGGAGAGCGGCGGCACGGTGCAGCTTCCTTCTGTTGTCGAGCTGGTTAACGGCACGATAACCGACCCTTCAAGCGAAAACTCGTACACTTCCAACAACGTGAACTTCGTTGTGCCGGAGTCAGGCGTAGGCTATCTCATAGCCAAACCGCGCTGCGAATACAAAGGCTCGCTCACTGGTGCCGGCACGTTCACGGTTTATGCGGCAGGAGTGCGCAACTATTTCGCGGGAGACTGGAGCAAATTTGAGGGAACCATCATCCCTGCCTACAAGAAGCGCGGCTCTTTCGACCCGTCGTTCGAGTACACCAGCACCACAGGTATGCCGTTGGCCACGCTGAAAGTGAACAGCGGCATCGAGTTCAAGAACAACGGCAAGAGTGTGGAGATAGGTGCAATCGACGGCGAAGGTACGTTGTCGGGAACGGGAACCTACACTCTCGGTTCGAACAACGCTGACTTCAAGTTCAAGGGCACCATCACAAGTCCCGTGAAGAAGGCCGGTACGGGTTGCTGGGAAGTTTCCAGTGCCCTTAGCGGTATCGGAAGTATCACCGTAAGCGCAGGTTCGCTGTACATAAACAGCCTTACCGCAAAAGACATGATAAGCAGTACCGGCACTATCAACGTGCTTAGCGGAGCCACACTGCTCGGCCGTGGAGGCGTGACCACCACCTCTCTGCGCAGCGGAGCCACACTGAAGGTCGGCACCAATACCGACGACTATGCCGGAGAGTTCCGTGTCACTGGCAACCTGACGGCTCTCGCCGGGTCAACGGTCAACATGAACATAAAGAACGCCAAGAACCTGAGCACGTCGCGCTCGTTCCTTAACGTCACGAACTACCTTACGTTCAACGCAACGGTCAACGTCACACTCAGTCCCGACTATACTCCGGCCGCAGGTGATTCGATAGTATTGTGGAACGCCGGCACTTTCAACGGCAAGCCCACCGTCAACCTCCCCGAACTGCCCTCCGGACTTAGCTGGGACACGTCTGACCTGCTCACCAAGTCGGGCATTCTCCGTGTGACAGGCAACGCCTCCGGCATCGCAGCCGCCACATCCGCCACACCCGTCCACTGCCGTATGTTCACCGTGAGCGGCATCCTTGTGGCAGAGTTCGACGCTACGCTCGGCGAGGCCGCTGCAGTGGCAAAGAAGAATGCCGCCGCTGCCGGAACCTATCTGTTGCAGATAAGCTCCTCAAGGGACAGCAAGACACTCAAGCTCTCGGTGCGTTAA
>CAVHML010000182.1:0-4680 GCA_963636905.1 bacterium | reverse complement strand
TAGAATGCCTGCCTGTCACGCAGGAGGTCACGAGTTCGAGTCTCGTACGCACCGCCCCTCTTTTCGCTGCATAGCTGAGGTGCGTTAGTTCAGTTGGTTAGAATGCCTGCCTGTCACGCAGGAGGTCACGAGTTCGAATCTCGTACGCACCGCAAAAACATCATGAAGCGGTAAAAGAACGGAGTTCATAAACCTTTCCAAGGTTTGTGAACTTTGTTGTTTTAGGACGTAGCCGAGGCGTTGCCCGGTCGTAGGCGGAGCGTTGCCCTGCCTGACAGGGGCGTTCTCCGGTCGGCAATGGCTTGTTTCCGCGCGCAAAGCCGCAGGGTGGGGGGAGCGCAAAGCCCTGTGCAGGGTGCGGAAACGCACTGTTTCAGTCACACAGAAATACAATACAGGTTATGAAAACAGAAGGATTGTTCCATTCATTGCACTTGAATGTAGGCTTGGAGGACGCACTCGTGTTCTGCACCAAGGCGGTTGTCATCTATCTCTTCGTGCGTTTGCTCACGGCAGTGGTCAAGTACCTGTTCCATAGGTCGCTGACACGCGGCGGAAGGCTGGCACTTGACGTGACCAAGGTGATGTTTGTGCGCCAGATGGTGGTCACTGCCATCTACGTAATAGGTACTTCGGCCTTTCTTTCCCTCATCCCCGGGATGGAAAAGGTGAGCACCTCCATCCTTGCGAGTGCCGGTATTCTGGCCATGGCCGTCGGTCTGGCCTCGCAGGAAGCCCTGTCAAACATCGTGGGCGGCCTGTTCATCATCTTCTCGCAGCCGTTCAAGGTGGGCGACCACATCAGTGTTGACAACGTAGTGGTGGGTATAGTGGTCGAAATCACCCTCCGCCACACCGTTATCCGCAACGCCGAGAACCGCATGATACTCATTCCGAACAGCAAAATCAACTCAAGCACGATAATCAACTCGTCGTATGGCGACTCCTCCACGTGCGCTTTCATCGAGGTAGGAGTGTCTTACGACACCGATTTGGACAGGGCTATAGGCATAATGCGCGAGGAAATAATGCGCAACCCCAAACTTATAGACCACAGAACGGACGGGGAAAAGGCCGCAGGTGCGCCCCAGGTGCTGATTAAAGTGACCAATCTCGGCGACTCGGCCGTCACTCTGCGGGCGTGGGCGTGGGCTTCCACCTCCACAGATGCGCTGTATATGAAGTTCGACCTGCTGAAATCCGTAAAGGAAAGGTTCGACCGGGAAGGCATAGAGATACCCTATCCCTACTGCAACCAGATAGTGAGGCAGGCCTAAACCGGCGCTCGGGCAATGCAAACCCTACTTGCTCTCCACCAGTTTGCCGTCGGCTGTTATCCCAACTGCACTGATTTTGATTCTTGTCTCCTTGCTGTTGTTGAAGAAAGTGAGCTTCAGCCGCCCGTCACTGTCCGTCCTGACGTTCGGATTCCAGTAGAGTGTGCGGCGGTAGTCGGTCGGCTCCTGCGGCTTTTGTGTGGAGTAGTCGGGCGAATAGAAGTCGGTTGGCTCGTTTATCCCGTAGAGCCAGATGCGTCTGTCGCGCGATGTGGGTTGCACGCCTCCGTCGCTTAGCGGCACCAACTCGACCGTTGCGTCGGCGTCAAACTTGTATGTAGGCAGGGGAGCGTCCTCGTTGCGAGGCTCAAAGTCGCTGTATATCCTCACCTTGTCCAGCCTTTTCAGTTTCAAGTCGTCGTATAGCGCCCTCGGATTGTAGTTCTTCAGCACCTTATGCTGGTCTTCTTCCGGCAGTTTGTAGTTGCGATAGTAGGTGTGGCCGTTCAGTCTGGCATTGACATTCACCGTGTTGTAGCGTCCCATGTTGCCGTACAGCAACTGGCAGATGCGCACCGGGAACAGCCGCGCGTCGAACTTTCCGATGCTAAGTCCGTAGTCTGTCAGGTCATTATACAGGTCATACGCATCGGCAACGAACGCCGGGCGGTTGTAGTCGATGGCTCTCTTGCCCCTGCGCTTGCCCTTTACGTTGATGTTCTGGAGCAGATGGTCGTCCTGTTCCATCGAGAGAAGACTGTCAGCTGCGGCAGTTGTGGGCATGAAGAAGCCCATTTCCGGGGCATGGTTCTGGTAGTAGCTGTACTTATCTGCAAAGCGTGGGTAAAACAAGTCGCGCTTTACGTAGTAGTCAGGGTACGCGTCTTCGTTGAGAGCCGTCTTGTCTGCGCGCGACAACATGTTCTTTTTTATAGAGTCACCCTTGGAGTAAGCCTTGATGTTCAGCACGGTCTTGCCGTAGAAAGGCGGTATCTCGAAGAGAAAACGGCCGCCGTCGCGGGTCTCCTGCACCGACCCTGCGAAGCTGTCACCGAGGAATACTTCGGCTTCAACGAGCACTTCCTTCTTCAAACCGCCGTGGTTTGTGCCGAGAAAACTGTTGGCGTCGTTGATGTTACCGTACTCGTTGCCGTCGCTTTCCTCCGTGTTTGCCAGTGCTATCTCGTCGGTACTGTAGAAGCCGTTGTCCGTTTCAGCCTCCGAATCCGTCAGTCCGAGGTCGGCAAGTTGCTCCTCGTCGGTGATACGGGAGCCTACATAACCCACGCCATACGCCCATTGGGCTATCTCGTCAGGCTCTACTTCGTTGAGCGAAAGCATCTTATAGACCGAGCCTTCCACCGTCATGGTGGTCTCAGGGGCGTACCTTTGCTGCGGCAAACCGGGGCTTGCCAGTGTCTTCCACTTGTATTTGCGCCACCCCTGTACCATCATCAGCACGTCCAAGTCGGCGGTATGCTGCTCGTCAGTGCTCTCGAAATAGTATGCAGGGTTGGCCACAAAGCCCTTCAAGTCGCTGCTTAGCAACAGGTCGGTCATCAGTCCGCCGTCGTTATATGTAGGCTCGTCTGTTCGTGAGTCGCGCACAGCCACCGACAGCAGCATGGGTTCGTCTATGTATTCGCACTTCATGCCGAGCGTAACCTGCTCGTATGGCTCGTAATTGAGTTTGAGTCCGCTATCCACAGTGACGGTATAGCCGTCGTAATCGTGGTTGTTGACGAAGAAAAGGCGGTCGGCCAGTATCTCCCCGTCACTGTTGAAGACGGTCAGCTGGTTCACTCCCGTGGGCAGTTCGGGCAGTTCCACTGTGGCAGTGCCGCCGGTTGAGAGGTCTATTCCGGCGAAATGCTTCAGCGAACCACGGCACAGCACCGACACACCGTACTGCTTGTCCTGCGGAAGGTTGCGCGCGGTTATCGTGGCCTTGCCGTTTTCGAGGCGCAGGGCGGCACCCGAGCTTTCCGCCTTGGGCAGTTTGAAGGAGTATTCCTTGCCTTTCCATGTGAAAACGGCCTTGAGCCTGTCCTGTCCGGGGGTCACTGTGAACACTCCGCGTCCCAGATGGGTGGGCTTGATGTTCAGGTTCGGCATGCCGTCGGCACTGACTGTGCCCTTTATGTCAACGGCCTGTCCCTCCTGGTCGGTCAGTTCAAAGGCCACTCTGTTGGTCACACCCTCTATAAGGTGGCCTCCTTCGGGAAAGAACGCGGCGTTCAGTTTGTCGGAAGCAGCCTTGATAACGTTCTGTTTCGGGCGTTGCACCATACGTTTGTAGGTGAAATCGCCGGCGGTTTCGGGCTTCCCATACACAGGAAACACCCTTGAATAGAGTCCTTCCCACTTGCGAAAGAAGTCCTTGGCCATAAGGTTGTTGTAGAAAGAGAAGCGGTCTTCGCGCCCGTAACGGTGCTCCGCCACGTTGAAATTGAGCATCCAACGGGTGTAGGCGCGCAGTTCGTAGTAGCCGGAGTATAGGGAATCCTCCAGCGCAAAGCACCCGTTGCCGAAGCCGTTGTTGCTTATGATGATGTTCTGCCGTTCGACTACGAGTCCGTCGGGGTTGAGTAACTCCACGTAAAGTATGCGGCTCATGTCGGTCTGTTGCAGGTTGTCGGCCCTTACCACGTAGGCTTTGTACCATAGCGTGTCGCCCACAAAGTAGCAGGTGTTGTCCATGTGCAGGAAAACCTTTTCCTGTACTACTGCGTTGGTGTTGGTTTCGAGTGCGTGGCGTATGCTGTCGAGGGTGCTTTCTGCGGCATTGGCGGCGAGCGAAGACAGCAGTAACAGGGCTGAAAGGCAGATTGTGCGCATTGTCAATAGATTGGTTCCTAAGAAATAACGCACGTTTCCGCCCTTTATTATAATAGGTAATACCTTATTATATATAGGGTAAGCGGTATTATATATGGGGTAAGCTGTGCTGTACTGCCCGTCCGCACTTTGCAAACCGCCGGGTTACGGGTCGCAAACGGGCGGTTTGGCACTAGTAAACGGTCTGTTTAGGGACAATAAACCGCCGGGTTATGAATGCAAAACGGCGGAGTCGGAAATGGAAAGGGGGCGGAATTGAGAAGGGAAAAGGTTCTTCCGTTAATGCACAGATGCCGCACTTTACAGCAGAAGGAGGCACTTGGCGGGTTCGACACCGGGCATAGCCTCGAAGAGGCTGCACCTCAGTAACCCCATGTGCAGCGTCAGCGGAACATGGGGGATTAAGATACAGGATGGAAACCGGCTTCGAAGATGCCGTACATAAGGCTGTTGGTATGCCTCTCCGCAGCTGTGCGGCATCTTCGAAGCCGGCATTGGCACTGACATCCGCACCCCATGTTCCGCTGACGCTGCACATGGGGTTACTGAAATGCGGCCTCTTCGA
>CAVHML010000181.1:0-4689 GCA_963636905.1 bacterium | reverse complement strand
CCGTCACCGCACACTACCGTGGCGTTACCCAGCCGGAGAACGGCGGCATTGTGGCGCATCACGTCGCACAGACGCTCCTGACGCTCCACATAGACCGCCCGGTTGAAGGCCGTGGAAAGGAAAGAGAAGTCCACTCCGAAGCCGCCTGTGAGGTCGGCAAACGTGCCTCCCCGGGGCAGCAGCCGCCGTGCCACGCCTGTCTTATAGGCCGCCGCCGGCTCGCCGGAGCACTGTTCCATGGAGAGACGCGGCGGATAGACCATGCCGTCAAGGCCGCTCCACGAGGGCAACTTGCGCCGTGCCGTCTGCCGTCCGGCTATCTGGTCGAGCGCAAAGGCCATGTCAACGCCTTCGGGTGCGCCCTTCAGAGCCAGCAGACGCACGTCATCAGAGGCGTGAGCGGCTATGAAATCGAGTGTCTGGCGGTTGGTTTCCATCGTTTTTCCTTGGGTTTTCGGTCGGTATATGGCGGCGGCAAGTTCCGCAAAGGGCGGCTCCGCACTCAGCCGGCACGCCCCTTGAGCCGCAGGGAGCGGCGGAAGAAGGAGTAATAGAGCACCCCTGCGCACGTGAGACACACGGGAAAGGCCGCCCAAACGCCCACGAGACCCAGCCCAAGGCGGATGCCAAGGAGCCAGCTGAGGGGCAGTGAGACGATGAAATAGGAGAAGAAAGCTATCCAGATCATGGGCTTCACGGTGGCCAGTCCGCGCAGTGCGTTGGCGAAAGTACACTGGAGACCGTCGCCAAACTGATAGACTATGAGCACCAGAATGGCCTGTCCCACCAACCGGCACACGTCTTCGCTGTCGGTAAACAGCAGACTGACGTGGTTGCGGAGCAGGAATATGGGCACCGAGACGGCCACTGCCACGAGCAGAATGATGTGGAAACCGGCATTGGCCGTGGCGTTAACGGAACGCAGGTCGCGCTGTCCGAGGAAATAACTCACGCGAACGGACACCGCAGCAGCCATGCCGTAATAGACCATATAGAACAGTTGCGACAGCGTAAGCATCACCTGGTGGGCGGCCAACGCCGTGGTTCCGATCCACCCGACGAGGATTGCCGTGAGCGAAAAGGCCGCCGTCTCCATGCCCATCTGCAGGGCTACGGGCCACGAAATGGCGTTTACCCGTCCGAAATCGGCCCTGTTGACCCGCCCGGAAAGGAAGGAACGGCGGTGCGTCCTGTACCTCGGCATGGTGAAAAACGCCGCCACAAGGGCAAGACACATCACCACGCGCGACAAAAGCGTGGCTATTCCGGCTCCCAACAGACCGAGTTCGGGCAGCCCGAGCGCACCGTAGATGAGCAGATAGTTGCCCACTATGTTGAGCACATTGCCGCCTATGAGCACATACATCGACACCTTGGTGTGGCCGATGCCGTCATAAAACTGCTTGAAACAGTTGAAAACGCACACGAAAGGCAGCGATGCAACGCAGACAAGCCAGTAGGGACGCATCAGCGGAAGCAGCTCTTCGGGCTGTCCGAGGCGGCCTATGTTGGCATAAACGGCCATGAGCACGGCCACAATCATGGCGGCGAGCATAAGATTGGCGGCAAGTGCGTTGCGCACAACGGTGCCTATGCGCCCCGTATCCCCGCTCCCGAAGAGCTGCCCGACGATGGGTGTCAGCCCGTAAGAGAAGCCCAGAGCGAAGACAATGAACAGCATGAGGAGCGTATTGACGAAACTGGCGGCGGCCAACTCGGCCATACTGTGGTGCCCGACCATGATTGTGTCGGCAAAACCGAGCACGATAGTGCCCAGCTGTCCCACGACTATGGGCAGTCCCAAGGCCACAAGCGACCTGTAATGGGGCATATAACGGTTGATGAACGTCTGCATAAGCGGGTGCAAAGGTAGCGAAAATATGCCGAAGGCAGCCACTTTCCAAAGGAAACGCCTATGGTTGCAGCCGCAAAACAGGGGCTTCCGGCAATCCAACCCCGGACATTTCCGATAAAGACCCCTACCCTATGCCGGAACAAACCGCCCGTTTAGCTATCATAAACCGCCCGTTTACGACCCGTAAATGGCCGCTTTACGACCTGTAAATGCCCCGTTTGGCCATCGTAAACCGCACGTTTATCACATGGACACGGCGCATATATACGAAAAAAGCGTTGCCCGCTCCACACGAAGTGAACGGGCAACGCTCTGTAAATGGCCGGTCAGCCGCCTTAGTCGGCCAGCTTGGCCTTGATAAATTCGCGGTTGAGACGGGCGATATTGGCTATCGACTCGTTCTTGGGGCACTCTGCCTCGCAAGCACGCGTATTGGTACAGTTGCCGAAACCAAGCTCTTCCATCTTCATAACCATCGCCTTGGCACGCTTGGCTGCCTCGGGACGACCCTGCGGAAGCAACGCCAACTGGCTCACTTTGGAGCTTACGAAGAGCATGGCAGAGCCGTTTTTGCAGGCTGCAACGCAGCATCCGCACCCGATACAGGTGGCTGCGTCCATGGCCTCGTCGGCGTTTTCCTTGGGTATAAGGATGGCATTTGCATCCTGGGGCTGGCCTGTACGCACCGTAACGTAGCCTCCGGCCTGGATGATCTTGTCGAATGCGGAGCGGTCAACCATGCAGTCCTTGATGACAGGGAACGCTGCCGAACGCCACGGCTCGACGGTTATCACGTCGCCGTCGTTGAACTTGCGCATGTAAAGCTGGCAGGTTGTGGCGCCGGTGTTGGGCCCGTGGGGATGGCCGTTGATGTATAGCGAGCACATACCGCAGATTCCCTCGCGGCAATCGTGGTCGAAAACGAACGGTTCCCCACCCTCTTCGATGAGCTGCTCGTTGAGTATGTCGAGCATCTCAAGGAACGAGGTGTCGTCAGGTATGTCTTTCATCTCGCGAGTGTCGAAGTGACCCTCGGCCTTTGGCCCGTTCTGACGCCAGAACTTCAATGTAAAACTTATATTCTTAGCCATAATCTATCTTAATCTGGGGTTGTTTTAATTCTTGTAGTTTCTGGTCTGCACCTTTATAGCCTCGTATTCGAGCGGCTCTTTGATGAGTTCGGGCGCCTTTTCGTCGTCACCCTGATACTCCCAGCAGCCGACATAGAAGTAGTTCTCGTCGTCTCGCTGTGCCTCACCCTCCTCTGTCTGGTGCTCTTCGCGGAAGTGTCCGCCGCAAGACTCGTTGCGTGAGAGTGCGTCATAGGCTATAAGCTCGCCCATAGTGATGAAGTCGCGCAGGTGGATGGCCTTGTCAAGCTCCACATTCAAGCCTTCCTTCGACCCGGGGATGAAGAGGTTGGTGTTGAACTCCTTGCGTATCTTCTTTATAAGCTCCAGTCCTTCCTTCAAACCCTCGGCTGTACGACCCATACCTACGTGCTCCCACATGATGTGGCCAAGCTCCTTGTGGATGGAATCAACCGAACGCTTGCCGTGGATGCCCATGAGGCGGTCGATTTCTGCCTGAACCTTCTTCTCAGCCTCGGCAAACTCGGGCAGGTCAACGGGCAGGTGGGGCCAGATAGCCTGGTCGGCCAGATAGTTCTGGATGGTGTATGGCAGCACGAAGTAGCCGTCGGCCAGTCCCTGCATGAGGGCTGAGGCTCCCAGACGGTTGGCTCCGTGGTCGGAGAAGTTGCACTCGCCGATGGCGAACAGGCCGGTGATGGAGGTCATCAGCTCGTAATCGACCCAGATACCGCCCATTGTGTAGTGGATGGCGGGGTATATCATCATCGGATTGTAGTACTTCACGCCGTTTATCTCGTTGGCCAGCTCGCCGGGATTGACGTCTGTAATCTCCTCATACATATCGAAGAGGTTGCCGTAACGCTGGCGTACCACATCGATACCGAGGCGTTCGATGCTCTCGGAGAAGTCGAGGAACACGGCAAGTCCGGTGTTGTTGACTCCGTAACCCTTGTCGCAACGCTCCTTAGCGGCACGCGAAGCCACGTCACGCGGCACGAGGTTGCCGAAAGCCGGGTAGCGGCGCTCCAAGTAGTAGTCGCGGTCTTCCTCGGGAATGTCGCTTCCCTTCTTCTGACCGGCCTGCAGAGCCTTGGCGTCCTCAAGCTTCTTGGGCACCCAGATGCGGCCGTCGTTGCGCAGAGACTCCGACATGAGGGTGAGCTTCGACTGGTTGTCGCCGTGAACGGGAATACAGGTGGGGTGAATCTGCACGTAGCAGGGATTTGCGAAGTACGCTCCCTTGCGGTAGCACTGCACAGCTGCGGTACAGTTGCAGCCCATAGCGTTGGTAGAAAGGAAGTATGTGTTGCCATAACCGCCGGTTGCTATAACCACAGCGTTGGCCGAGAAGCGCTCAAGTTTGCCGGTTACGAGGTTCTTGGCAATGATTCCGCGTGCGCGGCCATCGACTATCACCACGTCTTCCATCTCGTAGCGGGTATAAAGTATCACGCGGCCTGCCTTAACCTGGCAGCTCAAGGCAGAATAAGCGCCGAGCAGAAGCTGCTGGCCTGTCTGTCCCTTGGCATAGAATGTACGCGAAACCTGTGCGCCACCGAAAGAACGGTTGGCCAACATGCCGCCGTACTCGCGTGCGAAGGGAACGCCCTGGGCAACGCACTGGTCGATGATGCTGTTTGACACCTCTGCCAGACGGTAAACGTTGGCCTCACGGGCGCGGTAGTCGCCACCCTTCACGGTGTCGTAGAACAGGCGGTAAACGGAGTCGCCGTCGTTCTG
>CAVHML010000180.1:0-4692 GCA_963636905.1 bacterium | reverse complement strand
CGTAAATGGCCTGTTTACGACCCTTAAACCGCCCGTTTACAATCGTCAAACGCAACGTTTTCAGTTTCAAGAGGTTGCGGTTGAGACAGGAAAAGGGTTGGGCTTTGCCCTGAAAACCGGCCTTTCCCGCAGTCAAAGCAGTTGCAGTCTCACGCCGAAAGACAGGCTCAGGATGTCCCGGAGGCGCACGTGGCCGTCCATGAACATGGCTCTGACGTACAGGTCGCAGGTGCTTATCTCGTAGAAGGCAGTCACCTGCTTGACGAGTTTGCGGCGGTTGCCGGGCACAGTCTTGCCTATGCGCTGTCCGACGAACACGTTTGCGCGCAGTTTGGTGGCCAGAAGCGGATAGTATTGGTCGGGGTAACGGTCGGGCTGCCGGCTCCAGAACTCGCTGCCGAACACGGTATTGACGTAAAGGCCGCACGACAGCGGTTCGAAAGACCACCCCCGCTTCATGTAAGTGCTCCACGGGATGTACGTACTCTTTATGGTCATGGTCATTTTGGTGCGCCTGCTGTTGTACTTGGGCAGCACTCCGAAGAGCAAATCCAGCTCCCATTGCCTGCGTTTCCCGTACTCCCAGCCCACTCCGGCGGACAACAGGCCCATGTTACCGGCAAACTGGAGGGTGTGGTGTGTGGGTATTAGCGACGCCCAGTGGCGGCGATAGCGGCGCACACGCTTGTCATAGCGGCTCGAACCACGCGGTCGGGAGGCGAAGACCGTTCCGCTCTCGTTGCCCGTGTTGACGAGATAGAGTATCGAATCGGTGCGGCTGACGCTGTCGGCTGGCAGCTCCGCGCGTGCCGGAAGGGCGGCGAGCAGAATGAAGGCGAGGCTAAACGTGTATGATCTCATGGCTGTAGCCTGTTTTGGTAATGGTAAAAAGGAGGTAACTGCGGTGTTTGGCGCAGTCACACCCGTAATAGACGACGCCGTCGGAGTAGAGTTCGTCCTCCTGAACGGCGTGGTCGTGGCCGTTGAGACAGCACACCAGCCCCTTGAAGTTGCGCACATAGTGCTCGAAAGCCTTGGCCACGTTGTTGTTGAACTGGTCGCTGTAGGGTCGCGCGTGCATACATATTATAGTACGGTCGAACCTTGACGAGTCGGAAGTCCACTGTTCTTCCATGAAATCAAAGTTGGGTACGGCTGCCAGATAGTCGTATTCGGTGGCGTTAGTGTTGATGCAGACAAACTTGATGCGCCCGGCTATGAACGAGAAGTCCATCTGTCCGTACATCCGGGCATACACTTCGTCGCCCGTACCGAGGAAGTCGTGGTTGCCAATCAGTGCCACGTAAGGCACGAGGAGGGCTGACAGCACGTCGCGCTGCCACACAAACTCCTTGGTAGTGCCCGTGTCGGTGAGGTCGCCGAGGTGTATGGCGAAGTCAACGCTGCCGCTCCGGGAGTTTATGTCGGCCACTATGGCGCGCGTGTCGCCCAGCCACAGGTGGCTGTCGCTCATTACCGCTATGCGGAGGGTGTCCTTGTCAGCGCAAAGGGACTCTATGCGCGCGATGTTGCGTGCGTTTATGTCAGTTTCTCCGCCGAAACGCGTGTCGTAAGGGTGGTAGCTGAACAGGTCTTCGCACCCGGCCAGCGTCAGGCAAAGGGCAATCGCCGCTGCCATTACGGTGGGTCTGTGGTTCATAACGGTCGTGTTTACAGGCTGTTTCCTATGCAAATGTAGCGACAAAGAGACGGTTAGGCGTTACCGAAATTCCATGTTAAATGTCCATAAAGGCCGATTGTTTGCTCCAAAGTGGGATAAAAGTAGTAAATTTGCACGCAAGGAGACTAAAAACATGGGCAAAGAGACTATAAAAGACGCCAAATTAAATTCAGCAAAGGGATATCTGGCACATCCAGACTTCATCGACGATGACATCCTGCTGACCGATGACATAACGAAACTGGACATGCCGACTTCGCCGAAGCGCATGACTTTCATATTCATTGCGCTGTGTACGCGCGGCTCGGCCAGCTGTATAGTGGACACACAGCGGCAGACTGTGAAAAAGGGCGACATGATTATCGTCAGCGGACGCCATGTCGTTGAGGGCTATACCGCATCGTCTGACCTGCAAGGACTGGGCATTTTACTGTCTGTAAACTTCTTCTATGAGATAGTAAGCAACGTCAGCGAGATATCGTCCATGCTGCTTTTCTCAAAAGACCACCCCGTTTTCAAGCTCTCAGAGAGCGAGGCAGACCTCTTCGGCAAGTACTTCTACATACTGAAGGATAAGGTTGCCAACACGGAAAACCGCTTCCGGCGCAACGTGGTGCGCTCACTGATGCTCGCAATGATCTACGATTTGAGCAACGTCATGTACCGTATGCAGCCGGAAACAGACCCCAGGCATACACGGGCAAACGCCATTTTCACCGAATTCATACAGCTTCTGGAAGACAACTACAGGAGTGAGCGGCGCGTAGGGTGGTATGCGGAACAGCTGTGCATAACCGCCAAGTATCTGTCGGAAACGATCAAGAAGGTCAGCCGGCGCACTCCCAACCAGTGGATAGACAACTACGTGCTGCTGGAGATACGCCTCAGCCTGAAGAACACGTCGAAAGCGATAAAGGAAATAGCCGAAGAGATGAACTTCCCCAACCAGTCTTTCCTCGGAAAGTTCTTCAAGGAGCACGTGGGAATGTCGCCTACAGCCTACCGCAGGAGCTGATTGCGGGAAAGAAAGCGCAGGTCTGCACCGGCAGACTCAACGGCGCACGAGATTGCGCCCGGCATCCATGCGCAGGAAAATGAACAGCAGTATGGTGAAACCCCACAGCGACGAACCGCCATAGCTGAAGAAAGGCAGCGGAATGCCTATCACGGGCGTAAGGCCGAGCACCATTCCCACATTTATAAACACGTGGAAAAGGAATATGGACAGCACCGAGTAGCCGTAAATGCGCCCGAAACGGAACGGCTGCCGTTCGGCAAGGTGTATCAGGCGCAGGATTAGCGCAAGAAACAGCAGCAGTACGCCGGCTGAACCCAAGAACCCCTCCTCCTCACCGACGGTGCAGAAGATGAAATCCGTGTCCTGTTCGGGCACGAACTTGAGCTTTGTCTGCGTGCCGTTGAGAAATCCCTTGCCCTCAAGTCCGCCTGAACCGATGGCTATCTCGCTCTGATGCACATTGTAACCCGCCCCGGCAAGGTCTTCGTCAAGGCCGAGCAGCACATTGATACGCACGCGCTGGTGGGGTTCCATCACGTCGTTGAGCACATAATCCGCCGAATAGAAGAAGGCCAAAGAGCCAAGTACGAACAGCACAACGTAATAGTAGTTGCGCAGACGCGAGGCGTATGCCCTCCACAACAGGGCGGCCACGAGTGCGGCACACACCGCCAGCTGCACCGTAACCACATCGAACGGAACCACAAACTTGGCGACAAGCAAGGCCAAAGCCGTTGCCCCGAAGCACGAAAGGAGCAGGTTTACGGCAAACTTCCCATGCCGACAATACACGAAAACCAAGGCCGAAGAGAACGTCTGTACCATCAACAGCACCACAAACTTGCCCACCGACGTGGGCGTATCGAGCAGCATGACACTCTCAAAGCGTATGCCCACGACAAAATACAGCACGGCTGCCACCCCGGTAAAGAGCACACTGCCGGGCATACCCTCACGGTAGAACACGAGGAAGAAGGCGAGATAGACAAGCGCAGAGCCTGTTTCGCGCTGCAAAACGATGAACGCCATGGGCAAAAGGACAACGGCCAGCGCCGCAGCGAAGTGCTTCAGCCGCTGTATGTCAAACCCATACACACTCATAAGTTTGGCCAAGGCCAAGGCAGTGGCGAACTTGGCGAACTCAGCCGGCTGCAATCGCAGAGGCCCAAGCACGAGCCACGACCGCGAACCCTTGATCTGGTGGGGGTTGAATATCGTTACAAAGAGCAAAAGCAGCAGTGCGGCATACACAACATAGGCGAACATGTCGAAGAAGCGGTCGTCGAGCATCAGTATCACGAAGCCCAGGCACAGCGAAGTGCCTATCCACACTATCTGCATGCCCGAACGCGTGTCAAGACTGAATATGTCTGCATCGCCATAGGTGTAACTTGCGCCGCAAACGCTTATCCATCCGAAGGCGAGCAAGGCCACATAGATGGCAATAGTCCACCAGTCCAACGAGCGTATCACGCCCTTCTGCCTACCTGTCGCCCGATCCATAAGCTATACGTCTGTGCTGGAACTCATCGGCACGCTTCATTGACTCGGCCGAGAGCTTACCGTTTATATACTGTTCCATTATCAATCCGCCAAGCGGAACGCCGTAATCGGCGCCCCAACCGCCGTTCTCCACATACACGGCAACGGCTATCTTGGGTGCGTTCATGGGGGCAAAACCCATGAAAACCGAGTGGTCGTGACCCCGGTTCTGGGCAGTTCCCGTCTTTCCACAGGCTTCAAAGCCATAGCGACCGAGCAACCTGCACGTGCCTTTCAGGGCAGAACTGCGCATTCCCTCCACCACTTTCTCATACGCACTGTGCGATGCCATGGTGTAATGGCGGCGCGTGAATGCCGTATCGAGCGGCTCTCCCTCTACCTTGCGCACCACATGAGGCACATAATAGTAGCCTCTGTTGGCTATAGTCGCGCCAAGATTGGCTATCTGAAGCGGCGTCAGCGTCACCTCACCCTGCCCTATCGAGATGCT